>NZ_JACJSP010000016.1 GCF_014698235.1 Limnothrix sp. FACHB-406
TGATAGGGGACTGGCTTGGCCCATTCAGGAAGCGCACCCAGGATGATGGGCGCAACTGCCATCCAATTGGCTTTGGTTCCCGGCTCCTGAAGATGTTTGATTGTGGTGTTGTAGACGTATCTTGAAACGCCAAACCATTGCTTCAGGAGTGCTTTTTGATCAGGGTTTAGAAAGATTCGGATCTTCCTGGATCGCCTTCCGGTAGCTTCTGAGTCCGGGCATTCGACGAGAGAAGAGGTGAAGGATGGCGAGCAGATCCGCTGTGAGTTCGGATTCTGAGCAGTGAACAGATTGGTCGAGAACCATGAGTTCGCCACCGTTTTGTTGAACCATGAACTCGAACAGCTCGAATCCGAATCGGCAGAGTCGGTCTCGACAGGCAACCACAACTTGGAGCTGATCGCCACGCATGAGTCTGACCAGTAGGGATTGCAATCCTTTTCGCTGGAAGTTGAGACCTGATCCGATGTCTTGGATGATTTCGGCTTCGGGGTAGCGATCGCGCATGAACTGGACTTGTCTAGCGAGATCGTCTCGTTGCTTGGCTGAACTGACGCAGCAGTAGCAAACGACAGTAGATCGAGTTGCGTTGCGTCCATATGACTCGACGTTATAAAGCCGCTGGCCCGCTTCGTTTCGGATGGTTTCGATCTTCCCTTCATCTGCGTACTTCCTTAGCGTATTTGGATGCAATCCCAGAAATTCGACCGCTTTTCTGAGAGGAATGTATGCCATAGCTAAATATTGGCATACGTTAGCGAATGTTAGTAAATTAATTACTGTTGATCAACCTTGATGGGCCATGCATGAGCCACCGGTCACGAACTGAGTGATGAATGACTGAATCGAGTCGCGCGTGAATGATCGTGAATCGCCCTTGGCCTACTGCACGGGCCCGGCGATCGACTGCAACACAGACACCAATTCCGGTGGCCAGCGGCGCATCACTCGCCCCGTTGCTCGATCGACCGGTACCAGGGTGACACAGGCCGTGGCATAACATTCCCCCGTCGCCGCCGATTCCACTTGGTAGTCAAACATCAAGCGTACTCCCTCGATCGGCTCCAGGGCCACCTTCACCACCACCTCTTCGCCCATCCGTGCTGGGCGGTGATATTGGATCCCCAGGTCAACCACGGGCAACTCACAGCCCATCTCCACCAGTTGCTCATAGGCCAACCCGCGCGATCGTAAATATTCCACCCGCGCCGACTCCATCCAAGAAAGATAAGTGCCATGCCACACCACCCCGGCATAGTCCGTGTGGTGGGGCTGAACCCGCGCCGGGTAAGCAAAACCCTGAAAATCCGTTGAATCTTGAGCCATCGGAGCTGAGGAGGCAGTTACAGAGGCATTCATAGCGCACATTGCAAAGCACATTGCAAAAATTGCAGAAGGATTTAATCGGCCAAGGTTCAGGCCGGGCCAATCCCCTTTGGTCGAGCCAGCGATCGCATGGGGCGATCGAACCGGCGATCGCATTGATTAAACCAGGATGAAACCGGCGATCATTAGGCGATCATCATGGGGCCCGAGGTCATTCAGAACACAATCCTCTTGTTAGCAAATGAAGCAGACAGCCTTCGGGCCCACCATCCCCATTTAACACCTCCAGACCCGATCCCGTTGTAATTCTTTAAGGTTTTAATTTTTCCAGCAATTCTTGAAAAATGTAACTATTACAAGGGGTTCTGGCGGCAACTCAGGAATTCGGTGGTAGGCTTTAAATGAACTGTTGAAGCCTGTTGAATCAACTCGTCGATGGTCAGCAAGTGGTGTGCCTACTGGGTTTGTGTCACCCCTGACCCGGTTGATTCACACAGCAAAGAGACATCCTTAAATAACACCAACTCTCAGCAATACCCATTTCAGGATATTTACTTGATATCCAGTTGGTTAGTCTTAGGTTGGCGTTAGCGTTTTATTGATTTTCTCTGGATCAAATTTCAACATTGTTCTTGAGTAGTTCTTGATCGGTCTAGCAACGCGACTCCTTCAGAAGCCATGATTAAAAAAATCTTGTTCGCTGACTCGGGCACGGGACAGTCAGAAGAAATGCTGAAATTTCTGATGGAGATCCCCGCGATCAAAGATGCCCATGTCACCATTTTGCACGTGGTTCCTGGTCGGATTGGGTCTGACCAAATGGCCGAAAAGCTGGAAGCAGGCGGCAAAATGCTGGCCAAGGCGATCGAGTTTTTGGGTCTGCCGCCGGAACAGGTGTCGCCCATGTTGCAGCAGGGTGAACCCAAAGATTTGGTGCTGCGGGTGGCGGACAGTGTAGACGCGGACTTGATCGTGATGGGATCGCGGGGTCTGAAGCGGCTGCAATCGATTCTGGAAAACTCGGTGAGTCAGTATGTTTTCCAACTGTCGGGGCGGCCGATGTTGTTGGTGAAGGATGATATCTACGTCAAGCGGATTAACCGCGTGATGGTGGCGATCGATAAGTCCGATGCATCTCAGCAAGCGCTGCAATTGGGACTGTTTTTGACGCGGGATATCAAGGGCAGCCAATTGATTTTGACCCACGTGGATGCCAAACGGAAGCCGGATGAGGTGATCAGCGGCGAGAGTGATGAGGTGTTGGCTGGGGCGATCGCGGAGGCGAAAAAGTTTGGGGTTGGCTACAAGGCCATTTCGGCCGGGGGCCGGGCTGGGGAAACCATCTGTCGCCTGGCGGATGATAACAATGCGGATCTGTTGCTGTTGGGGTCGCCCGATCGCCGGCCGTCGGTGGCGAAGGGACTGCCGGATCTCGATCGCCTGTTGGGATCGTCTCTGTCGGACTATGTGCGGGTTTATGCCAACTGTCCGGTGTTGCTGACGCGGATTCCGAGTGCGTAAGGTTTTCAGTTTGGGCGTTCGAGCTTAGGGCTTTGAGCGCGAGCCAAGCTTTCGGGGGCAAGGGGTTTAAACCCCTTGCCTGTTTGTTTATTCTGTTTGTTTATCTAGAGAAAACTGCGGCTCAAGGCCAGGTTCTCCCGCAGTTGATCGCGCGTTTCCATCAGCACCTTGCCGAGTTCGTTTTTTCCGGTGCGATCGGCTCCACATCCCCAGTAATAATCTGTGGGTGAATCTTCAATGAGTTCTTCGCTGCCCGTGCTGAGCAGCACTTGCGCCAATTCAGGATGGCTGGAAAACTTGACCCACACCCCTTGGGCCATGATCGATCGCTTCACCCGATCCCAGTCCGATCGCAACTGATGGGCCGGGTTGCGCCCCAAGGCGGCCGCTTCCGATGCAGTCAGCGCCGATCGAATTCGATCGATCACGGCCGCCGATTCCGTGCCCACAAACTTCTGTGCCTGATAGAAATGTTCCACCGTTGGCCAGTCAACGCCATCAACAACAATCCAATGGGGCGAGAAGTTGGAAAAACACCCATAGGGTTCACCAACTTTGTAGAAGTAAATGGTCATGGGAGATCGATCGGGCAACGGCGGACAGCCCATCGAACCCGGCGACTATTCCAGCCTGGGATCAATGGGCAGAGATGGATGAGGCGATCACTGTGTTCTCAAGTGTGTTCTCAAGATTTTTGGGAGCGTGCCTATTGCTGATCATCGCATGGCAGTGATCCCTGAGGGCAATTTCCCGATCGCCCGGCCTAAGCTGACAACGGCGACTCGATCGGCAAGTAATCGCCTAGGGTTTCCGCCTCCAGCAGTTGCACCTGCTCCACCAACGGCGCACAGCCCAACCAGCGAGTTGCCAAACTGGCAAAGCGATCGGCCTCGCCCGTGACACAAAAGCGAGTGGGTTGCGGTTGATCCAAATGCTTCAGGTTGAGCAACTCCAGCTCTTGGGTTGCGGCGGCCACCACATGGACGGCCGGGTCGATCGTGACCACTCCCGGCGGCAGCAGCGGTTCAATCACCCCTGCCAGGTGTGGATAGTGGGTGCAACCATAAACCAACGTGTCGATCGACTGTTCCAACAACGGTTCCAGGTACTGTTGCGCGATCGCTCGGGTGTCGGGTTCGTGCAACCGTCCTTGCTCCACAATCGGCACAAATTCCGGACAGCCCACTTGCCAAACCTGCACCGTGGGATCAATCTCCACCATGGCCCGGCGATAGGCATCGCTGGCGGCCGTGATTGGCGTGGCGATCACCCCCACCCGGGATCCGCGATCGACCGCCACCCGAGCCGCCGGCAAAATCAAGCCCACAATCGGCAAATCAAACTCTGCTCGCACCACATCCAGCGCCAACGCTGAAGAGGTATTGCAGGCCATCACAACCATCTTCACGCCCTGGCGTTCCATCCAGGAGAGGATTTCGCGTGAAAATTGGACAATTTCGGCGGGCGATCGCATCCCGTAGGGCAAGCGGGCCGTATCCGCCAAATACAGCAGCGACTCGTTGGGCAGTTGGCGATATAACTCCCGCAAAACCGTTAGGCCGCCCACGCCACTGTCAAACACGCCGATCGGCCGTCTTCGGGCATCCCTCGCGATCGCTCCTGAAATTAGCCCCTTCAAACTCCAGACCTCCAATCCTCAAGGACAAGCAACTGCCTCACCAATCACAACCGCACCATTGAACCGCGCCATTTTGCAACTCCACATCTGGAACGGCATCCGAGATCCTGTTCAGGAAACCCTAGTTTCGGGAAATCCTAGTCTTCAGGAAACTCCGGCGATCTCTCATTCATCGCAGCACCAGCGGCAATGGATGGCGGGGAATGGATGAAGGCTGCAACAGCGATCGGGGCAAGTTCCCATCAATTACGCTACAGCTTGGCGGGGATGTCAACTCTGAAGCCGATCGGGAGTCAATGGTGGGTCAAGTGCCGGTTCCGGTGAGGGCCCGCAGGCTTTGGCTCAAGACATCAGCGTGATCATCAGCGTGATCGGGCCCGTCGCCGCCCTCGGTAGCGTTTGCGCTTATGAATCACCTTGCCCTTAATTAATTGCCAGGTATGTTCAGAAGGTGGAAAACCCGCCAAAACCGATCGCTGCAAATAGATATGAGTTGCGCGATCGGTCGGATTCATGCTGAGGCATTCCTCAAACAAAGAAGCGGCTTCCCGATATTGCCGACGATGGAATCGCAGGACTCCTTCCTCAAATAAACTACTGGATGCACGCTTGAGGGTTTGCAATTCAATCGGATCGGCATTCAGGACTTCATAAACCGCCACAGGTTGAGTTCTGCCGCGCACATACAGCCGATCAATAAACCGAATGCTGTACTTGGAGGGGTTATGCAGCGCTGCCAACAGACGATGGGAAACCAAAATCGAAACACTATATTGCTTCGTTAATTCCTCTAGGCGAGAAGCCAAATTCACCGCATCCCCGATCGCGGTGGTTTCCATGCGGTGAACGCCCCCGATCGTGCCCAAAATCAGCGGCCCCGTATCCAAGCCAATGCCAATGCGAATGGCCGATCGCCCTGCCTGCAAGCGCTCCTGGTTATATTCACTCAACGCCTTGAGCATCGAAATGGCCGCATCAACCGCCAGGTCAGCATCCCCTTCAAACAGGGCCATAATGGCATCGCCAATGTACTTGTCAATGAACCCATTATGTTGGGCGATCGCTCGCTCCATTCGACCCAAATAGGCATTCAAAAAACGCAAATTTTCTTGAGGGGACATGGTTTCCGAAAGGGTCGTAAAACCCCGAATATCGGCAAACATGACCGCCATGGTTCGTTCCGTATAGTCTCCCAGGCTCACTTCCGCCAAGGTTGACCGCTGCAACAATTGCAGAAATTGGGTGGGCACAAATCGCCCATCTAAACCATCCCAATCGGCCGAATCTTCCGGAATTTCTGCCAAATCTGTAATGTCAATCTCTGCCAAATCCGTTGCTTCAGGATTGGCCTCGTCATTCATTTCCTCAACTTCTTGATCATCAGTTTCTTGATCATCAGCTTCTTGATCATTTTGATCATTCACTTGCCCATGAACAAGTTCGTTAACCGGTTCATTCAACCCTTGATGACGGTTACTGGGGCTATCTTCTCCCTGATGATCATTAACAAATGCAGAACCGTCAGCTTCAAATTCAGAACTAATCTTGAAATTGGAATGGGGATGTTGATTGATATCGAAAGAATAATGAGAATGGCGATGGGAAGAATGGCGATCGAAACGATTGACCAAGCGCAAACGGGAATGGGAATCAGAATCCTGAGGAGAACAAGAATGGGCGATCGCCTGGGCGCAGGTTTGGCGGGCCATCCAAAACCCAATCACACTGGCTGCTGAGGTACTCAACAAAGCCACCATTGCCACAGTGCTGACGGGGGGAACCATCTGGCTCAGCTCTGGGGCGGTCTCCGAAAAAATCAGAAGTTGCCACCGCCAGGTGATGGCTCCACTGATGAGGGCCGCCAGGGCAGGCAAGGCAATGAGTAACCATTCCCACGACCAATTGCGAAGTCGCCCACTCAGGGCTTGATAGAACTGAAGTGTTGACATGACTCCCTGAGTGACGGCTTTGGCTCAGATGCTATTTGCATGATGCACACCTTAAAGGAAAAAAATCGGGAAGATGCAGGTAAAAAATGTAGACGCTGGGCGCAAATAGCGCCGTGTTTACCGTAGCCTGATTCGATGCCCTCTGTCAGGAATAGTTGTGGATTGTTAGGCGATAGCAACTTATCCAGGAGCTCGCCTCACAAGGTTGGTGAATGGCAGACGGGGAATCATGTGATTCGAGAGGGCTGAATTGCAAATCGGGTTGTAATTCCTGATTGCAAATCTTTACTTAACTGCTGCTTTGAATTCTGATCAATTTCTATCCCGTCTGTTGATGATTAGTGGCGGAAATAGCAATGGGGTGGTGGACTGGGGGAGGCAAAACCGAGCAGGTTCAACTCTCAGCTCCGCCGATCGCTTAGCCCTACTGGCCCCTGACCTCTACTGATTTATACCGATAGTTGTCCTGATTTGCTGTTTTTAAGCTACCGAATTGCCAAATTACTGAAGGGATGAGCGGTTCAGCAAGGGAGCAACTAAATGCCTGAACGTCTGCTGGACTTCTGCTGAATTGCTGTTGAACTTCGCGAATGCTGAATTGCTGGGAGACAAAATCGTGATGCGTGCAGTCTTGACCTTGCTTTTGTTGGGTGCTTGTTCAATGGGAGGGCCCGTGACCGGAGCCGATCGCCCGCCGGTTGCGCCGATCGCTCCCCAATCGATCGCGCCGGTTGCCCAAGCTACGCCCACACCGCCCGCCCGCATCACCGAGACGATCATGGTTGAAGGGGAGCCGGAGTCGATCGAGCTGGAGCGGTTTGCGCCCGATCAATTTCCAGTGGTGACCTATTTGGCTCGGGAAGATTTTGCCCCGATCCTGAATCGCCAAGGGGGCCGCGCGATCGCCCGGTTTGTGGCCCAGGGGGGAGCAGTCCGCAACGAAGCGGCCTATGTCAGTGTGATTGTTCCGGAAACGCCCACCACGCCGGAACAGTTGTGGCAAAGCTATACGGGCCCCAATGGCTGGTTGGCCACGAATCGGGCCAGCATTGTTCGATCGAGCGACGACCCCAAATTCAAGCGGTTTGGTTGGGTGAAGCGGGCGATCGCCTTCATGCGCACCGACAAGGGCGAGCCGATCGCCGGAGAGCTTTATCTAGGGGAAATGGCGGGTCGCCCCTTTGTGGTGCTCGTGCATTTGCCCATGGAATACCTGGAAGGCTATGGCCCTCGGGTGAGCTTGCTGCTGAAACATTTGGCAGTGCAGCCAGCGCCCTAATTCCAGCTTGCATCAAGGCGCTCAGGCGCTTTGAATGGCGGTTCTTCTAAGCTGCTAGGGTCAACCCTTGCTGAATTAACCTTGCAAGCAACGCAAGGCCTCCAGCACGCCGCGCGCCTTATTTAAGGTTTCCTGGTATTCCTTTTCGGGATCCGAGTCCGCCACCAGGCCCGCGCCCGCTTGCACCGACACTTCGTGAGTGCCATCAGCGCGGTTGCGCACCAAGGCCGTGCGCAGGGTGATGGCGGTGTTGAGTTGCCCCTCAAAGTCGTAGTAGCCATAGGCTCCGGAATAGGGGCCGCGCCGACAGCCTTCTAGGGCGTGAATGATCTCCATGGCCCGAATTTTGGGCGCACCGCTGACGGTTCCGGCGGGGAAGGTGGCAGCCAACACATCCCAAGCCGTGCGATCGCCCGCCACTTGCCCGATCGCGTTGCTCACGATGTGCATCACGTGGCTGTAGCGCTCGATCGTCATGAGTTGATTGACCGTGACCGTGCCGCTGTTGCAAACGCGCCCCAAATCATTGCGGCCCAAGTCCACCAACATCACGTGTTCGGCCACTTCTTTGGGATCCGCCAACAGATCCGCCGCCAGGGCTTCATCTTCGGCGTGGTTGGCTCCTCGGGGGCGTGTACCGGCGATCGGGCGAACGGTGGCTTGAATGGTTCCATCAACTTGGCGATCGGTCTTGACCATGATTTCCGGGCTGGAACCAATTAATTGCCAATCACCGAATTGGAAATAGGCCATGTAGGGCGAAGGGTTCACCAACCGGAGCGATCGATAGATATCGAAAGGATCCCCTTCAAAATCCGTGCTCAACCGTTGGGAAATCACCACCTGAAAAATATCGCCGGCCTTGATGTGCTCCTTGGCCTTGAGCACGTTGGCATGAAAGGCTTCGCGAGTGGTGTTGCTGCGAGGGTTCAAGGGCGGGCGATCGCTCTGGGTGGCCGGAGTCCAGCGCAGCAGTGATTCTTGGCGATCAATACTGCCTTGGAGGCGATCGATCAATTCATCCACCCGCCCACAGGCCGCCTCATAGGCCTGGCGCAGCTCCACCGTCGGATCCCGCAAATCCGCATAGGCAATCACAAACACCTTGCGCTTCACCTGATCAAAAATCATCAGGCGATCGACCTGCATCCACAGCCCATCGGGCAAATCCGCCTCGGTGGGCCCATAGGCCGGCACACGCGGCTCAATCCACTGGATCAGCTCATAGCCCCAAAAGCCAAACAGCCCGCCAATTCCCGGGGGCAACTGTGGCAGCTTCACCGGCCGCACCGACTCCAAACAACTGCTCAAAATTTCAAACGGATTGCCCCGGTGCTCCACCACCGTCCCATCCCGGAACGTTTGCACCGCCAAATCTCCACGCGCTTCCAGCACCCACAGGGGGTCATAACCCAAAAGGCTATAGCGGCCAATGTTTTCGCCCCCTTCCACCGACTCCAGCAAGAAGCTGTAGCGTTGGCCCTGGCAAGTGCGCAACCAGGCCGAAACCGGCGTGTCCAAATCCGCAACCCACTCGCGATAAACCGGGACGAAGTTTCCTTGGCGGGCGAGTTCCGAAAATTGGCTAAAGTCGGGCAACATGGGTCAGCAGCAGATGAGCAAGTCTCAAAATACTAGCAACCGTCTGGATTCCTTGCACCAAAACTTCTCCGATCGGGCGATCGCCCCATGGTGTCGATGTCCCAGCGTAGGAATGCAATGGCACAGCACCGGTAATCAGCCAGCCCAAAACAGACAAGCACAACACAGACAAGCCCAAAACAAAAACGAGCCGCCCCAAAGCAAGGAAGCGGCCCGTTTATTGAGTCGATTTGGCAGTCTTGGAATCGGGGAAAATTCCCCAGCCCATGGACAAACACAGGGATCAAGCGGAGCGGTCAAGCAGAATTCTGAGCAAATTAGCGGTTTAAGTGCAGGAGTCAAAAACCGCCTTGCAATTCAAGCTCAACCCCTCGCCCATCCAAGCACCCACCATGGGCAACCCCAAAAACCTACACTTCGTAGGTTTGCTTGCCGCTGAACTTGACCGTTGCGGGCTGAGGGTTTTCGCCAATGCGGCGATCCTTCTTGCCGTTGAAGTCGCGACCAGCATTCACCTTTTCGGGGAAGGTGCCATCGGCGGGGTGGATGAACTCCTGTTCGCCGTTGGGATAAATACGATAGACCTTATAGTCTTCGATTTTGGGCTTGAACTTGGTGCGCAGTTGCTTACCAAGGGCGATGCACTGCTCCTTGCGGGCCAAGAACAGCAGGTTTTCGCCTGCATTCATGACGGCAGCGCCACCGGTGGGCATTTCAAAAACTTGTTCTTTGGTACTGGTCCAGGTAATGGCGTATTTCTCTTCGACGTTAGCCTTCGAGAGCAAGCCACCCGTGCTACCGCCAAATTTCGGCGTTTGGCCCGTGAGGCCGCTGGTTTCAGGTGTAGGATTTTCGGACATCGCTTTTTGTCTCGCTAGTCTCTAAAAAGTCTTGCGAATTTACGGGAAATCCTAGCACTGGCTTTGTGTTGAGCCATACCCCCCCGGCCAGAACTGTTACAGTTCTTTATTTGAGCCGATCGAGCTGAGAATGGCTGCTGCAAAGGATCTGCGGCACGATCGCCCCGGTTTCCGAGCGCTATGCTGAGGACGAAAGACCCGCTTCACCCTGGAGCTAACCCGATCACCCATCAGCACCCAGAAAGGGAAAGTGCGATCGGCCCATGGCCGGGATGGGGGTGTGATCCTGGGACAGGATGGGCTGAAGATCGGCTCAAAATGCTCAAAGCTTCGGTGTGATTTCGACCTGTTTTTCGACCTGTTGTTCGATGTGTTTGGTGTGATCGCGACACGGATGAGGCCCTGCAAATCATGCAAATTCTGATTGTGGAAGATGACACGGAGATTGCGGAGTTGTTGCGCGGCACGCTCGATCGCGAAGGGTTCACCTGTGGGGTTTGTCACGATGGGCAAGCGGCGATCGAGCAGTTTTATCGATCGCAGCCCGATTTAGTCATTTTGGATTGGATGATTCCGGGCATTGATGGCCTCGAAGTCTGTGCCCGCATCCGCCAAAAACCCGGCGACAAGGATCCTTATATTTTGATGTTGACGGCGCGGGGCGAAGAGTTCGATCGCGTTGTGGGCCTGTCAACCGGTGCGGATGACTATTTAGTTAAGCCTTTTAGCCCCCGCGAGATGGTGGCTCGGGTGCGGGCGCTGTTGCGTCGCAGTTTGCGCCAGGCCGGAACCGGGGGCGATCGGGACTTGACCCCCACCTACGCCACCCACCACTTCAGCCTCGACAGCGATCGGCGCGTGGCCCGTCGCCACCTGCCCGATCACGATTCCGAAGATCTTGACCTCACCACCTTGGAGTTCAATCTGTTGGCCACCTTCCTCAGCTATCCGGGCCGGGTCTGGAGCCGCAGCCAACTGATCGACAAACTTTGGGGCGATGACTTTTTTGGCGATGAGCGAGTAGTGGACACTCACGTGGCTCGCCTGCGCAAGAAAATTGAACCGGATCCCGGAAATCCCCAATTTCTGAAAACGGTGATTGGGGCCGGCTATAAGTTTGAAGACCCCGGGAATTAATCTCGAACTCGCCTGATTTTCCATGTCCCAATCGTCGTAACAAGGGGCTTAGGGCTGTCGTCAAATTTCCTGAAACCCTGATGACCTCGTTCTTTAAACCAATCAGTCGTAGGGGCGGGGTTTCCCCGCCCAGTTCTCGTGATCCTTGGGTGCTCCCAGGGGTGGACAGGGTTGTGGCGATCGCCCAGGTTAGGGTTGGGAGACCCAACCCCTACGGCGATGGAAATGACGACAGGCCCTAAGGATCGATCACACAGGATCGACCTGCCTGGTTGAGACTGAAGCAATAGAATCAACATCAGTAACAACGTAGGTTCAGTTCGGGTTCAGAGTTGACGCTCTTCACTCCTCACTCTTGAACTTTATCTTTTGAACGGGTCTGACGGGGCTCGAACCCGCAACTTCCGCCGTGACAGGGCGGTGCTCTAACCAATTGAACTACAGACCCAAATTGCTTTCTGGCTTTCGGAGCGCTTTTGTTTCGCGTCCCGCGCCTTCAGCGATATACATATTTGCGGATAAACCCGAATTTGTCAAACGTTTTTCTGAAATTTTCTAAAAAAATTTTCTGGGCGGTCTTCCAGAAGATTTTCTAAAAAACTTTTTCGCCCCTTTGGCCGCCGATCGCGGGCCTGGGGTAGGAACCCAAAGCGAAACCGGGCCGGAGAACAGTGCGCCCTAAACATTGACGGGACGATCGCACCTCGTACAATAGGCAGGATCTCGGGCCGGGCGGCCCGTGGTCGATCGAAATCGCTAGTCCCCTGGGATTGCCCTTATGCCCCGCCGCGACGACATTCGCAAGATTCTGCTCCTTGGTTCCGGCCCGATCGTGATTGGTCAGGCCTGCGAATTTGACTACTCCGGTACTCAGGCTTGTAAAGCGCTCCGGGCCGAAGGGTACGAGGTCGTGCTGGTGAACTCCAACCCAGCCACGATCATGACCGACCCAGAAATGGCCGATCGCACCTACATTGAGCCGCTCACCCCGGAAGTGGTTGAGAAAATCATCATTAAAGAGCGGCCTGATGCCTTGCTGCCCACCATGGGCGGCCAAACGGCCCTGAACATTGCCGTGGCCTTGGCCAAGAGCGGCGTGCTGGCTCGCTATGGTGTGGAGCTGATTGGGGCCAAGCTGGCGGCGATCGAGATGGCCGAAGACCGCAAGCTCTTTAAGGAAGCCATGGAGCGAATTGGCGTGGGCGTTTGCCCCTCGGGGTTGGCCAACTCCCTGGAAGAAGCCCGTGATGTGGCACGCCAAATTGGCTCCTACCCGCTGATTATTCGCCCGGCCTTCACCATGGGCGGCTCCGGCGGCGGCATTGCCTACAACCAAGAGGAATTTGAAGAAATTGCCCAGTCGGGTTTGGATGCCAGCCCCGTTTCACAAATTCTGATTGAGCAATCCTTGTTGGGTTGGAAGGAATACGAGCTGGAGGTGATGCGCGATCTGGCCGATAACGTGGTGATTATCTGCTCGATCGAGAACTTCGACCCGATGGGGGTGCATACGGGCGATTCGATCACCGTGGCTCCGGCCCAAACCCTCACCGACAAGGAATATCAGCGGCTGCGGGATGCCTCGATCAAGATCATCCGCGAAATTGGGGTGGAAACCGGCGGCTCCAATATTCAGTTTTCGGTGAACCCGGAAACCGGTGATGTGATTGTGATTGAAATGAACCCCCGGGTGTCGCGCAGCTCGGCTTTGGCTTCCAAGGCCACGGGCTTCCCGATCGCCAAGTTTGCCGCCAAGCTGGCCGTGGGCTACACCCTCGATGAAATTTCCAACGACATCACCCAAAAAACCCCAGCCTCCTTTGAGCCGACGATCGATTACGTCGTCACCAAAATTCCCCGGTTTGCCTTCGAGAAATTCCCCGGCACGCCCGCCGTGCTGACCACCCAAATGAAATCCGTGGGTGAGGCAATGGCGATCGGGCGGACGTTCCAGGAATCCTTCCAAAAGGCCCTGCGATCGCTCGAAACGGGTCGGGCCGGTTGGGGCTGCGATCGGGATGAAAAAATTCCTAGCCTGGAACAGGTTCGATCGAGCCTGCGCACCCCCAGCCCGGAGCGCGTCTTTACCCTGCGCTATGCCATGCAGCTAGGCATGAGCGTGGAGGACATTTACGAACTGACCGGCGTTGATCCTTGGTTCCTGGATAAGCTGCAAGAAATTCTGGAAACCGAAAAGCTGCTGAAGCGCACGCCCTTGAAGGACATGAGCGCTGCAATTCTGCTGGCAGCCAAGCAACAGGGCTTCAGCGATCGACAAATTGCCTACGCCACCAAAACCAGCGAAGACGAAGTGCGGGCCTATCGCAAAGGCTTGGGCATTGTGCCGGTTTACAAAACCGTGGACACCTGCGCCGCTGAATTTGAAGCCTATACGCCCTACTACTACTCCGCCTATGAAACCAGCAGCCTGGTGTTGACCGGTGACGAAGCGGAAACCGTGGCGGCGGAAACGGAAACCCTGCCGAGCGATCGACAAAAGGTGATGATCCTGGGTGGCGGCCCCAACCGAATTGGCCAGGGGATTGAGTTTGACTATTGCTGTTGCCATGCTTCCTTTGCGCTGCAAGCGGATGGCTACGAAACGATCATGGTTAACTCCAACCCGGAAACGGTTTCCACGGACTACGACACCAGCGATCGGCTCTACTTTGAACCGCTGACCAAGGAAGATGTGCTGAACATCATCGAAGCGGAACGGCCCAAGGGCGTGATTGTGCAGTTTGGCGGCCAAACCCCCCTAAAACTGTCGGTTCCTTTGTTGACGGCTTTGCAAAGCAACCCCGACCTGCCAACGGAAATTTGGGGAACTTCACCCGACTCGATCGACATGGCCGAAGACCGGGAACGGTTCGAGCATGTGTTGCGGGAACTGAACATCATGCAGCCCCCCAACGGCATTGCTCGCAGCTATGGTGAAGCCCTGGATATTGCCCGGCGGATTGGCTATCCGGTGGTGGTGCGGCCTAGCTATGTGTTGGGCGGTCGAGCCATGGAGATTGTCTATTCCGATGCGGATCTGGAACGCTACATGACCGTGGCGGTGCAGGTGGAACCGGATCACCCAATCTTGATTGATAAGTATCTGGAAAACGCGATCGAGGTGGATGTGGATGCGATCGCCGACCACGGTGGCAACGTGACGATCGGCGGGATCATGGAACACATCGAACAGGCCGGGATTCACTCCGGTGACTCCGCCTGCGCCATTCCCAGTTTCTCGCTGCCGGCCAGCGCCCTGGACACCATCCGTGGCTGGACGATCGACCTAGCCAAGTCCCTGAAGGTGGTGGGGCTGATGAATATTCAGTTCGCGGTGGTCACGGGCGACAATGGCCAACCTCAGGTGTATATCCTGGAAGCGAATCCCCGGGCCTCGCGGACGGTTCCCTTTGTTTCCAAGGCGATCGGGGTGCCCTTGGCCAAAATGGCCGTGCGGGTAATGTCTGGCAAAACCTTGGCCGAGCTGGACTTTGAACAGGAAGTGATTCCCGATCGCTTTGCCCTCAAGGAAGCGGTGTTGCCCTTTGAAAAATTCCCGGGCACCGATACGATTTTGGGGCCGGAAATGCGATCGACCGGGGAAGTGATGGGCGTGGATCCAGACTTTGGCACGGCCTTCGCCAAGGCAGCCCTGGGGGCGGGTCAACGGTTGCCCCTAGCCGGCACGGTGTTTGTGTCGGTCAACAGTCGCGACAAGGCGGCGATCGTGCCGGTGGTGAAGGAACTGCTGGACTTGGGTTTTGAAGTGCTGGCCACCGAAGGCACGCGCAAAGTGCTCCATGAGCATGGCCTCAAGGCGGTGCAACTGACCCTGAAAATCCATGAGGGCCGGCCCAATATTCGCGATGCGATCGTCAACGGTCAGGTGCAGTTGGTGATTAACACGCCCGCCGGGGAGCAAGCCCAGTTCGACGATCGAGCCATTCGGCGCACGGCCCTGGTCTACAAAGTGCCCATCATCACCACGATCGCCGGGGCCAAGGCCACAGCCGCCGCCATTCGATCGCTCCAATCTCAACCCCTAACCGTGAAATCCCTCCAGGAATATTTGGTTTAAGTCAAGTAAAGGCGGGGAGGATATCCAGCATTAAGAGGATATCGAGCATCAAACAGACAAGGGGCTTAAGCCCCTTGTTTTTTAGCGGAATTCCTTGATTTCCTCAGCTTTTTCAAGGGATTCTTAGCCCATTTCAGCGCTATGCAAGTCGAAGCGGCCTACGATGCTTGATAGGCGGGAAAATCCGCGTAGCCCTTTTCGTCAAAAGCGTACCAAACCTCCAACGGAGCTTCCGGAGCCAGGGGCCAATCATGGGCAAACCGCTCAACTAAGTCCGGGTTGCTGATGAAAGGTCGCCCAAAAGCAATCAAGTCTGCATTCCCCGACGCGATCGCCGCTTCTGCCGTTTCTTGGGTATAGCCACAATTGCCCATCAAGGGGCCTGAAAACACCGATCGAAACTCGCTCAGGGTCATCGGTTCACCCAAGTTATGGAACCCAATTGCTAGGCCATCCATAACGTGCAAATAGCCCAAATTCAGTGCATTGAGCTGTTGCGCCGCGTAGGTAAAGGTTTCCCGATAATCCGGCGAACCCATATCGTTATAAATCCCATTGGGCGCAAGCCGAACCCCCACCCGATCGGACGGGAAAACTGTGATTACGGCTGCCACAATTTCGCTCAGAAACCGATAGCGATTTTCCAGGCTGCCACCGTAGCGATCGGTGCGTTGATTGGTTTTGGATTGCAGGAATTGATCAATCAAATAGCCATTGGCCGCGTGAATTTCCACCCCATCAAAACCCGCCGCCTTGGCTCGTTCGGCGGCCCGGCGATAGTCTTCCACCACTGCCGCCACCTCGTCGGTTTCCAGAGCGCGCGGGGTTTCGTAGGGGTGTTTGCCCGTGGGGGTGTGGATGTGGTCGTTGCTGATGGCGATCGCGGAGGCCGAAACCGGCAGCGACTCATCGGCGCGGAAACTGCTGTGGGAAGCGCGGCCACAGTGCCACAGTTGCAAGAAAATTTTGCTGTCCCGATCGTGTACTGCTTGGGTGACCTGTTTCCAGGCTTCCGTTTGAGCGTCGTTGTAAATGCCGGGAGAGTTTTGCCAACCAATGCCCTGCTCAGAAACGACGGCGGCTTCGCTAATCAAAAGGCCAGCACTTGATCGCTGGGCATAATATTCCGCCATCAAGGCATTGGGCAGGCGCTCCACCCCTGCACGGGCGCGGGTTAGGGGAGCCAAAACCACGCGATTTTTGAGGGTTAAATCACCAAACGTGAAAGGACTTAGAAGCTGAGGAGATGAACTCACAGAACGATTCCCAATGAATGGCAAGGTTGATAGTCGTGACTTTCAATCTAGCAAATTCATTAGGACTTGGGACTCTACTGGCAGATTAAATTGCGTTTAAGTATTTGGATTTGAGCAATGGCCCCTACGAACTCTTTGACCATAATTTAGCCCAAGAGACATTACTCACTGATCACATGAGCGTGAAAAACAATTTAAGATGCTTCCGTTGAAATCAAGACAGAAATTTAGTGAAAGATTTCGGCCAAAAATTTAAAAATATTCTGGATCAAATTTCAGGAAGTAATTAAGCAGACCAATGACTAACCCATTGGCGAAGTTGGTTCTGAAATCTAGCCATTAGGCTTTTCGGTTCCGAATCTTCCAAGAGACCCGCTGTTTCTAAATGGTGGCGATAGCTTTCCAACACATCTTGACGATCGCCCATGGCCTGCGAAATCACCTCCAACAAATGGGGATGGTTATTCAGAAGTAGTTGAAACCCATCACGGTGAATCAAAAAAAGTTCGGTCGGTTCCGCCGCTCGCATGGTGGTGGGGTAAGGCACATTCAACATCAGCGGCAGTTCACCAAAAAATTCACCCTCTGTGAAGGAAAACAACCGGCGGCTAATGCGTTGATTTTCAAAAATGGCTTCGATCGCCCCTTTTAAAACAATGCAAAATTCATGAGCCCCATCCCCTTGCTGATAAAGAATTTCGGCCGTTGTTAATTGCCGCCGGTAGCCTAATTGGATCAAAAATTCAATTTCCAGGGGGGTGAAACTTTGGAAGTAGTCGATCGACCGCAGCAGGTCTTTGAGGGGTTCGTTGGGAATAGTTGCCGGAGCGATCGCCCCGGCCTCGGCCGCTGAGGGTTCCGACTCGGCCGCAACCCAATGAGGAAGGGTTGGTGCAAGCTGAATCTGATGTTGCCGCAAACCATGGGCGATCGCAAAGTGGAGAGCACTGCGAATGCCAGCACGTTGATCAACGCGATCGACCCAGGCCCACAGCTCTAAACTGATGCTGCTTTCTTGAAAGCCTTGAAACATCACCTTGGGTGGGGGCGATCGCAAAATATGTGAGTGAGTAAAAGCCGCCGCCAGCAAAATTTCTGTCACGACTGAAAGATCGCTAGTCGGAACTACTTTTAAGGGAATTTCAATCCGACTTTGGCAATCTTGATAACTCCAATTTTCAACCATTCGATTTGTTAATTCGCTGTTGGGTACAATTAATTCCGACCCACGAAACGTGCGAATCACAGTTGAACGAATCGAAATATCTTGGATGTAGCCCAGCTTATTATTAAATTCAATCAAGTCCCCGACTTTGAGTTTTCGCTCACCCAACAGGGTCAAACCACTGGCCCAGTTTTTGGTTAATTCCTTCAATCCCAAACCAATGCCAACGCCTAGGCCACTGACCACCAAAGCAAAGGATTCTAATTGTAATCCCATGGCTTGGAGCACCAGCACATAACCCAGAGCGCCCATGCTCCAGCTAAACAAAATAGCGACCGCTCCACGGGTTCCTTCGCTCATGCCCAAGCGTTTTAGGATGATGTTTTTCAGCAGTTGGCGCAGGCCTTTGGTGAATAGACTCACCAGCATCAGCAGCAACGCCACTTGAATCATCCACCCGATCGTGATCGGGGTGGTTCCCAACCTGAAAAGGGGAGCTTGTGTAATTTGCGACCAAGCAACTTGTAAAGCAGCCATGAAGACGTTCCCGATCGGGATTGGGTTGGGAAAGTGGCCAAATTCAGTATTCAGGAAGCATCGTTCAGGAAAGATTTTTCAAACCAAACTCTTCACAAGAACCCTTTCCAAAAAACTGCAACTCTTTATTCACGAAACTGGCGAGCATAGTAGGCGGCATAACGACCGTTTTGGGCCAGTAGCTGATCATGGCTGCCCGATTCGACAATTTGCCCTTTTTCAACCACCAAAATCCGATCGGCTCCCCGCACGGTGGCCAGGCGGTGCGCAATGGTCAGGGTGGTGCGATCGCGCCGCAGTCGATCGAGCGCTTCTTGCACCAGGCTTTCGGATTCCGAATCGAGGGCACTGGTGGCCTCGTCCAAAATCAGAACTTTGGGATCTCGCAACACGGCCCGGGCGATCGCAATGCGCTGGCGCTGGCCGCCGGACAGGTTGGCTCCCCGTTCGCCCACCCAGGTGTTGTAGCCCTCGGAGAGTTGGCTAATGAAGTCGTGGGCGTTGGCAATTTGGGCGGCTTGTTCGATGGCACTGCGGCTGGCTTTGGGGTTTCCCAGGGCGATGTTTTGGGCGATCGAACCGGAAAAGAGGATCGTTTCTTGGGGCACGATCGCAATCTGTTGGCGCAGGCTGTTGAGGGTCACCTCTCGTAAATCGATGCCATCAATGCAAACCTGGCCCCCTTGGGGATCATAAAACCGCAGCAACAGATTGACGATCGTGCTTTTGCCCGCGCCGGAAGCCCCCACCAGGGCGATCGCCTCACCGGGCCGCACGGTCAGATCCAACCCTTGCAGCACCGGTTCCGCCGCGCTCGGGTAGGCAAACTCGATCGCGTGGAATTCCACCCGGCCGGTGATGGCGGGCAGGGGTTGCGCCCCGGGGCGATCGCGCACCGTCGGTGGCACGGCCAGCAGCTCAAACAGCCGATCAACCGAGGCCTCACTTTCCTTGAATTCGTTGTAATTGCTGGTGGTGATTGAAATGGGGTCAATCAACAGGGCCACAGCGGTCACGTAGCTAATGAACCCCGCGCCGGTTAAGTTGCCTTGGCCAATTTGCCAGCTTCCCAACCAAAACAACACCAACACGCTCATGGCTTCCAAAAAGCCCACAATCACAAACTGAGCCGCCTTCGCTTGGGCCGCTTGCAGTTTGGCGTGTCGGGCCGCTTCGGCCTCTTGCCGGAAGCGATCGAGTTCCGTGCGTTCGGCCCCAAAGGCTTGCACCAACCGAATCCCCGCCAAAATTTCCGCGATCGTGGCCGCCAATCCCGCAATTCGATCCTGGCTGCGGCGAGCAAAGCTCAACAGGCGATCCCCAAACCAAGCGATCAAAACCGCAATCAAGGGCGCGATCGCAAAGGTAGCCAAGGTTAACTGCCAGTTGAGATAGATCATGTATCCCAACACCACCACCAGTTGCAGCACACAGGGCACAAACTGGTGAAACACCTTGCCCACCGCATCTCCCACCCGATCGACATCGCCCGTGAGTCGATAGGCCAGGTCACCCGTTTGCGATCGCTCAAAATAGTCCAGGCTCAGGGTTTGTAAATGTCCATACAGCCGCACCCGTAGGGTCATGGCCACCCGCAAAGCCGCCTTGGCCATCAAGGTATCTTGGCCATACTGAAACGCGCCGCGCACCAGAAAAATCAGGGCTGCTAAGCCCGCCAATTGCAAGATCTTGTCTGGTTGACCCGTGCCGATCGGCTCGGCCAACTGCCCCGGCAACCAGGCCAACACCGGCCAAAAAGCCGTGAACCCCACCGTGCAGGCCAACGCCAGGGCGATCGTCTTGGCCTCCGCGCGCACGAAGGGCCACAGTTGCCAATAGTGCGATCGCCCTTTGCCGGTTCGGGACATGGTTTACACCTGCTTTGTGGATAGAGCCAAAATGCTACCTGTTAATCAACCCCGAATCCCGATCGGGATCCAATCTCCTCCTGGGCTGATCCCCGCAATTGCCAGAATCGAAAGCCGGTTGAAAGGGGATTGGAAACGATCGATCTAGCAAACTTAAATGAATGCCCTAAGCATGGTCTAAAAAAGAATGGTCTAAAAATGGCTGATTCAAACGCCCCTTTGCAGCGAATCCCCCCATGGATCGTTAAAAAACATACCCATTCCTCCGAAGGATCCCCAAAGAGTTATGGTGTTAGCCGTCGTAGCCCTCGGGTGGGTGGTTTAAACTTGAAGCGTGCGACCATCCCGCGCGATCGCCCAATTTTGCCCCCGGATGCCGCTCGCTCCCTACAAACCCACTGCTTTGAACGCTGACACAGTAAACGCAGCCTGGCCCTATGGTGACGCTCTCAGTCGGTCAACTTCTCGACCGACGCTATCGGATCGTAGAAATCCTGTCGTCCGGAGCGTTCGGGCAAACTTACCTGGCTGCGGACTTGCGCCGACCGGGCTTGCCCCACTGCATCGTGCGGCAATTCCAATTCCCCAGTAAAAATTCCAAAGCGCTGCAAGTGGTGCAGTTGCTGTTTAAGAAAAAAGCAGAAACCCTCGAAAAGCTGGGCACTCACGATCGAATCCCGCAGCTTTTGGCCTGCTTTGAGCAGGAGGGACAACTTTTTTTCATTGAGGAACTGATCCAGGGGCAAACCATCGCCGAGGAGCTGAAGGCCAATCAGCCCCAACCGGAAGAGTATGTGGTGCGTTTCCTGCAAGATACGCTGGAAGTGCTGGATTTTGTCCACAAAAACGGGGTCATTCACCGTAATTTGCGGCCCGAAACCCTGATTCGCCGCACGATCGATGGGCGAATTGTCCCGATCGAATTTGGCTTGATTCAAGAAATTGCCAATCCCTCAGCCCGGGCTGATGCGATCACGCCGCCCCCTTCGCCGGATTCGGTGGTTTACATGTCGCCGGAACAGTTGCAGGGCAACCCGCTCTACAACAGCGATCTCTACGCGGTGGGGATGATTTGCGTCCAAGCCCTGACCGGGTTATCGCCCAATGCCCTGCCCAAACCCAAAGACAACAATGGCGATCGCCCGCCCCATTTGGATTGGCCCAACCACGGGCAAATTAACCCCGGACTGATTTCCCTAATTGAGCGGCTGATTTCTCCCTACTTCGATCGCCGCTATCAGTCAGCCGCCGATGCCCTGCGGGATTTGCAGGAACTCTATGGCCTGTCCATGGGCAGCGGGGTGAATCTCAGCGGCGCGGGCATGAGCGGCCTGCGGGCCCGGCTGGCCAGCAGCAGCCAAAACTCCCCCGCCCACAGCGAGGCCCAGGAAGCGGCCAAACGCCGTTGGCCCGATCGCCGGTTGTGGTTGGGGGTGGCGATCGCGGTGGTGGGTTTGGGGTTTGGGGCCTTGTTGTTGGCGGGGCCCCTGCGATCGCGCTATTGGGTCGATCGCGGCAGTGACCAACTGAAGGCCGAAAACTTGGAAGAGGCGATCGCCAACTACAGCCAAGCCCTCCAGGTGGATGCCAACAATGCGGAAGCGCTCTACCGACGGGGAGCCGCCTATGAGGAAATTGGGGAATATCAAAAGGCGATCGCGGATTTAGATCGGGCCATTCGCCTGCGGCCCAAACATGCCCCCAGCTATTTCCAACGGGCCAACGCCCGCTACCGTCTCAGCGATGCCCGCGCCGCGATCGAGGACTACGATCGGGCCCTGACCTACGACCCCAACTTGGTGCAGGCTTATTTGAACCGGGGCAACGTTCGGGGCGACATTGGCGACGACAAAGGGGCGATCGAGGACTACAACCGTGTGATTGCGGCCAAGGGAGTGCCGGCCCGCCTCCTGGCCCCCGCCTATCTGAATCGGGGCCTATCGCGATCGAACCTGGATGACCAACAGGGGGCGATCGACGATGCCACCAAAGCAATTCAACTGAACCCCAGCTATGCCCTGGCCTACCAAAACCGCGGCCTAGCCCATCGGCGGGCCGGCAACCTCCAGGCCGCCCTTCAGGACTTCAACATTGCGATCCAACTACAACCAGATGACCCAGACCCCTACTACAATCGGGGGCTAACCCGTTGGGATTTGGGCGAAGTGGAAGGCACGATCGAAGACTTCAACAAGGCGATCGAGCTGCGGCCAGAACATGCCCTGGTTTATTACGATCGGGGCGTGGCTCGGCTCAAGCAGGGCGACCAAACCGGCGCACTCACCGACTTCCAACAATCGGCCAAGCTGTGCATCGACGAAGGCCGTTTGGGTTGTTACCGTGATGCCCAGTACCAAATCCAACAGATCCAAGCGGGCAAACTGCCCACCGATCTCAAATTGTCCGATGAGGAAGAACCCGAAGCCCCACCACCCGAACCCAGCCCCGCCGCCAGCCCGCCGCCCCCCTAGTCACGCGGCCGGCTTGTTTTCATCGGCCAAGTCATAGGTCAAGCCATCGGTCAAGCCATAGATTGAGTTAATTAAGTTAAATGACTGTTCCCGTTACCCGATCGTTAGGCAGCAAAGGGCTTCAGCCCCCTGGGATTGCGACTAACTCCGTAATCTGCGCCCAACGAATTAGACCTATCGCGCGACTAGGCGCGGCCATCCATTCACCTGCTGGGGTCTGTCTCACCCTTTAACGCCCCAGACCTCGTTTCTGGATCATTTAACCCGTTGTTTTTGCCCCATCCCTAACTGAACTTGGCCCCCAACACCCCACCTTCTCCTCCACCTCCGGGCGATCGACCTCCCAAATCATCCTTAGGCAAGGATCCTATTACCATCGGCCAACTGCTGGATAAGCGCTATCGCATCTTGCAAGTACTTGGTTCCGGAGCCTTTGGCAAAACCTACCTGGCTGCGGATCTTCGCCGGCCGGGCTATCCCCAATGTGTGGTGAAGCAACTGCGCCTGTTGCGTCCCAACCCCACCGCCGCCAAAAACGCCCACCGTCTCTTTCAGCGGGAGGCGGAAATGTTGCAACGGTTAGGAACCCATCCCCAAATTCCCCGCCTGTTGGCTTTTTTTGAAGAAAACGAGCAATTTTATCTCGTCAAGGAATTTGCACCGGGCCACCCCCTCTCGCGGGAATTGGTGGTGGGGGAACCGCTCCCGGAGCAACGGGTGATTTCCATGGTGGCGGAAATTCTGGAAATTTTGTCCTTTGTCCATGGCAACCGGGTGATTCACCGGGATATCAAACCCGCCAACTTAATCCGCCGCAGCGCTGACGGCCGGTTGGTGTTGATTGACTTTGGTTCCGTGAAGGAAATTTTGCAAACCGATGGGGAATCGGCCGCCGCCCGCACGATCGCGGCGGGTACTCCGGCCTACATGCCGATCGAGCAGTTTTATGGCAATCCCCAATTCAACAGCGATATCTATGCCGTCGGGGCGATCGCAATTCAGGCCTTAGGGGGCTTTTCTTCGGAGGAATTGCAGGCCCTGCGCGGATCCCAGGAGCCGGTGAGCGGCCGTTTGAATTGGCGGGCCAGCATTTCCGTCAGCACGGCGTTTGGAACCGTCCTCGATAAGATGGTGCATCCTTCCTATCAACAGCGCTACGCCAGCGCCGAGGAAGTGTTGATGGATCTGCTGCCGTTGATGGGCGGGAATGTTGGCGAGTCCATCACCACCGCCGCCGAGGAAGAACTAGGCAACTCCATTCCTTGGGCTGAATGGTGGCGACGTTGGTGGCCTTGGGGGTTGGGGTTGTTGGGCACGGTGGTGGGGCTGGCAACCCTGTGGCAGTCGGGGTTGCCCCAGTTGGCCATTGCCCAGATGATTTTGTCGCGCTGGTCTCAAGTGCCCACGGGATTGGTGATGAACCAAAATGCGTCCCCCTCGGATTTGGTGGGGATTGCGCGGGTGTTGGAGGGAAAAACCCCAGCTCCCGATCGCACCTGGGACTACAGCAAGGCCATCCACGACGCAACCCAAGCGCTGGTTTGGTCCGCCAGCAGTTCCGCCTATTTTTTGCGCGGCGTGGCCTACTACAACAGCGGCAACTGGAATGCGGCGTTGGCCGACTTAAACCAAGCCTTGCAGCTCGAAGCCAGTGACGCGATCGCCCGTACCTATCTGGCGGCCACGCAAGATCGCCTGGGCGATTTGCAAAGTGCTCTGGCCAGCTACGATCGAGCCATTCAAGACAATGGCAAGTTGAGTGCGGCCCACTTGGGTCGGGGGTTTGTGCGGTTGCAACTGAGCGATGCGAAAGGGGCGATCGCGGACTTTGACAAAGTGCTGTCTCAGCAGTCCAGTTGGTCGGCGGCTTATCGTGGTCGGGCCTTGGCCAAAATGCTGGCGGGCGACTCCGAAGGGGCGATCACCGACAGTTCCCAAGCCATCCGGCTCGATCCCAACAACGCCAGGGCCTATCAGGTGCGGGGACGTACTCACTTTGCCAGCGGCAATCTGCCCTCAGCCCTGGCCGATTTGACGGTGGCCATTCGTTTAGACAGCAAAGATCCGGAAAGCTACTACTACCGCGCCCTCACTCGCCAGGCCCTGGGGGAACCCCAAGGCACACTCAGCGATCTGAACCAGGCAATCGCCCTGGACGATCGCTATGCCATGGCCTATCAACAGCGGGGATTGGTGCAGGTGGGCTTGGGGAACCGGGCCCCGGCGGCGGCGGATTTTCGGCAGGCGGCCAAGCTCTGTCTCGATCGGGGGCAACTGGATTGTTATGACGCAGCCCGCCGTGAGCTAGAGAAATTGCAGGCCATGCCTTAAGGGCTGTTCTCTAGGTTATTCTCCAACCCCCATACCCTCATGCTGTCGATCGGGAAAATCATCGGGAACCCATGGCTCGGGCAAGCCGCCAGCCGCATCCGGCAAACCGGACTGATGGGCGCGGTGGCGGGTCTGTTGGTGGGTTGCCAAGCGCCCCCATCGCCTTCTCTGTCTTCGTCGTCCGTGCCGGCCGGTTCGCCCCCGGTGCAACCCTTGACGCGCATCACCCAATCCGGCGGCGGCATTGCGATCGCGCCCGATCGCCTGGCCGTCAGCACCGGTCAGGTCATCTTGGTGCCAGCCTACTCCCATGTGTATTACGGCGATCGGCAGGATGAATTCCTGCTGAGTATCACCCTCAGTATTCGCAACACCAGCCTCACGGAGTCGATTGTGGTGCGATCAGTGCGGTATTACGACTCCCAAGGCAAGCTGATCAAGCAATATGCCAGCAGTGCCTTGAAGCTGCCGCCCTTAGCAAGCACAGAATTTTTCATTCCCCAAACCGATCGCAGCGGCGGTTCCAGCGCCAGTTTTGTGGTGGAGTGGGTCGCGGAACAAAAACAGGTTACGGCCCCGATCGTGGAAGCGATTATGCTCAGCACCAGTTTTCAGCAGGGCGTTTCATTCACCAGTTCTGGCCGCGTAGTTCAAGAGCTTTCGGCCCCACCAGCCGCCCGATCGCCCAATTCGCAGTGATGACAAGGGGGCACATCTGGTTGCACCATGGGACGGGTTCAGCGAGCAAAATCCTACTTTAGGAACCATGCTGCGGCCGTCGGAGCCAGGGCTGAGAACTACGGGGATCCTAAAGATTGCAGGGAAATGAACGCGATCGCCATGCCTAAATCCTCGTCATCGGTGGCCAACAACAGGCGCGTAGCGTTCGGCTCCGGAGCCAGGGCGATCGCTTCAATTTTATGGTTGCCCGCTTGGATCAGATTTTGCGGGCGATCGACCGGCTGCCAAACCCATTGACCCTCAACCCAAGTCAGCGACCCCACCCAATATAGGGCCGACTGAAAAGGGCCCTGATCGCCGCCATCAATGGTGGCCAGACCCAACAGGCGACCATCGGTCAAATACACCAAATCCGAGAGCGATCGCTGGGTGGCCAAATCCAAGGGGCCGGTCACGGGGGTGCTGCCTTGTAGCGCGATCGCGTTGCTGGCCGGGTCAAACCAACCCCAATGGAGGGTGGCGGGGCGGCCCTGGCCACCGCGATCGGCAAACAGGATCGCCAGGCGATCGCCCCAGCGCACAATCCGCAGAGTTTCGATGTCGCGATCGGGTTCCGGGGTGGGGGGCAAGTTAAAAACCGCCCGAACGGTCAGTTCACCGGCCAGCGATCGGGGGTCTGGATTCAGGAAAACATCGGTGATCGAGGAACCATTCTCCAACGCCGACAACCGATAGGCTCGTCCGCGACTGGTCACGGCCAGATAGTCCCCGGTTCCGGGAATGGCGCTGATGGCTTCGAGGTCGATCGGCAGTTCGGCATCGGGGGGCCAAGCGAGGGCCGATCGGCCCCGGGGCGGTCGATCGGCCCATTGCACCTGACTGAGCCGATAAAGCGCCGTGCGGGCCCGATCGCCCTTGGTGTCGTGAACCGCCAAAAAGAACTCTTGATCGCCATCGGATCCCTGCCAGGCCAGGCCACTGATGCCCGAGAACCGATCGGCCCCGAGTTCTGTCCAGCGCAGGAGCAGAGGACTGCGGGCCCACAGGGGGGCGTTGACCAGGCCGATCGCCCCGATGGTCACCAGCAACAGCAGCGCCCATCGGCGAATTCGGCGCACAAGGGTTGAGAGTCGAGAACGAAGCGGCGTGAGATCCGGCAGCATTGGCGCAAAATCGACAGCGATCGATCGACTGGGGAGCGGCTTCCCTAGTTTGACCGATGAGCTGAAGCGGTTGCCAGCTTATACTAATTTCCCAAAATTTTGAGACAGAATAGAGGCCACACTCTTATTCCCTATCCCTGCAAGTATATCAGGCATCCTCAAACTCGAAATCCAGGAATCAGCGGCGGAACTCAAAGCCTTGATGGAGCGCCAACAGAAAGCCAGCCAGCGGCGTAAAGTGCAGGTGCTGTGGTGGCTGAAAACCGGTCAAAGCGCAACGGTGAATCAGCTGAGAGCTTCAAGTTGGTAATGCTAAGCGCCAATTACGTAGCAAATCAATCGTTCCATTTACCCTAAACTTGGCAAACAAAGGGTAGTGCCTGTGAAGTAATGATGCAAGCTTAGAAGTCATCATTCATAGCTCCAGTTCATGTCTGCTTATCCTCAATGCCAATCCGGCTACACGGTCAAAAATGGTCGTATCCACAACGGCAAGCAACGCTTCAAAGGTAAAGCCTGTGGCTAATAGTTCAACGGGGGCAATTTCCCAAGTCAGAATGGGTTAGTCAGCCGTTTAAGCACCCCTTAAACACCCCAAATTTGCAGAGACACGGAGCGCGATCGGGGGCCGTCTAACTCAAACAGCAGCACCGATTGCCATTGCCCCAAACCCAGTGCCCCGTTCACTAGAGGAATCACCTGCGAGTTACTCAGGGCGATCGCCATCAGATGGGAATGGGCATTGATCGGTTCATCTTCCGGCACATCTCGCAAATGCAGATCGTTGTGGCGATAGGAACCCATGGGTGGAGCCAAAGTTTTTAGCCAAACCTTTAGATCCTGCAACAAGCGCACTTCATATTCATTCACCGCCAAGGCCGTGGTGGTGTGCAAAGAAGAGACCAAAATTTGACCATTTTGAGCACCGGTTTGGTGACAAAATTCGGCAACTTTCTCGCGAATTTCGGGGGTTAAATCATAGATTTCAATCCCTGAATCGGTGTTTCGTTTCAGGGTGTGGTGAACAATTTGCATGGAGCTAAGGGAACGATGGGCAGAGAATGAAAAGACAAATCATCAGGAGCCAATAGGAGCCAATAGGATCGAGCAGGATCGAATAGGGCTGAAGTAATTTGAATTGGCTTGATTTGAATTAACTTGAATTAATTTGGATTGCTAACTGGGCGGTAGTTCCAGGGGCAAATTACCCAACGCGCCCTTCCGAAAGTCTTGCAACAGGGTACGGGCGGCTCGTTCCCGATCGCCCTGATAACGAAATTCCGCCAACGCGGGCACATAGTCCTCGCCGTTCAGGAGTCCCGGAGCCAAGCCATAGCGTTTTTCCAGTGCCCGATCGCCCGTCGATCGGGCCGTTGCCGTTGGAGTTGCTGTGGAGGTTTCTGTTAGGGATTCTGGCAAAGTTTCTAGTGAAGTTTCTAGTGAAGTTTCTGGCGAAGTTTTTGGTGAAGTTTTTGGTGAAATATTCGCCGAGGTTTCGAGCGTCGGTTGCGGATCCAAATTCAACCCGCACAGCAAATCCACCAAAGCCGCCGCTACCTTTTGGTTGTCGTAGGCCGCTTGGCCAATGTCGTCACAAATGGCTAACTTCACGGCCGCCGACTGATCCACCAAATTGGCGGGCAAAATGCCCGGCGCATCCAGTAATTCCAATTCTGAAGAAATTCGCACCCACCGCAATTGGCGCGTTACCCCCGGTTTGGCCGCACTTTCGACCACGCGCCGCTTCACCAACCGATTAATCAGCGCCGACTTGCCCACATTCGGAAACCCAATCACCGCAGCCCGCACCGG
Organism: Limnothrix sp. FACHB-406; assembly: GCF_014698235.1. Lineage (NCBI taxonomy): Bacteria > Bacillati > Cyanobacteriota > Cyanophyceae > Pseudanabaenales > Pseudanabaenaceae > Limnothrix > Limnothrix sp. FACHB-406. Next base: position 28,676 of record NZ_JACJSP010000016.1, read on the forward strand.
CCGCGGCCGCATTCCCCGTTGCAGCCGCCGCTCATTCACCCAAGCCGCCACATCCTGGGCCGCATGGGCGATCGACTTGACCCCCTGACCCTGGCGCGCATCGGTGAAATAGGGTGTTTCCCCTTGCGATCGCATCCACTGTTCCCAATTTTGGCGAACGGGCCCCGGGATGGAGTCCACCCGATTCAGCACCAACACGCGGCCGGTTTTGGTGCCGGGGCGCTCCAGCCAACTTTGCAACTTTGGGTGATGGGTGGCCAGGGGAATCCGCGCATCCCGCACCTCAAAAACCACATCCACCAATTTGAGTTGCTCCAAAAGGGCTTTTTCGGCTTTGGCAATGTGACCGGGATACCACTGAATGGTTGGAGTAATCATGGGCGGGCAAGGGTGGAGAAGAACTGGAAACGGGCTACTCGTTCATGTCTTTGTAAGTGGCAACGGCGGAAGGTGAAATGCGATTGAGATATCGGAAAATCCAATACTTAATCACGGCATCCAAAATCACCGGAAAGGTCGCAATAAACAAAAACATGAAGTCTTTATTTTCCGGTAGCCCCAGGTGTCGAGAAATGCCGCTGACCACCACTTCCCAGCCGTGGGCCGAGTGATATCCCACAAAGATATCGGTTGAAAGAATGATCACGAAGGCCTTAGCGCTGTCGCTCAGACCATACATAATCTCATCAATGAAGGACTTGAGGACGGCAATTTCTTCGCGACTATAGGCAATCACTAGCCCAAACCCGGCCAGGGACAGGAAATCGGAAAAGACATTTTTGAGGGCATCGGCGCTGCGAACCCAGGATTCATTGGCAATTTCTGCGGCTTTTTCTTGAACTTTTTCCTCAATTTCTTCGGGGGTGAGTTTGGGCGTTTTGCCCAAGAGGGACTGGAAGTGCAGGAAGTTTTCATAGCGCTCTAGCTCAACCATGGCTTCTTCTTGCATGTCCATGTTGAGGAAGACGTTGTTGATGCTGGGGTGATAGACCCGATCGACGATCGGCCCCACCAGGAAGTTTTTGGACATCTGCTGCACCAACAAAGGAACCAAAATCAGCAGCAAGATGAATTTGAGCGAAACGATCGTCCGAACTTTGGAGGTGCGATAGTTTTGCAGCACTTCTTCTTCGGAACGATCGTCCAGGTCGCGCCGCACACGATCGAAGGTGGTGAGGAGTGATCGGGGAATGAGGCCGGTGCTGCCGGTGGCGGAGGGTTTGCGCATTCCGCCGGAAATGTTGCGCGTGGCCACGTTCAGGGCCCCGGTTCGCCAACTGGAGGGCCGCTTGGGGCGAATTTTGGCGGCGTTGGCGGCGGCCTGCCACGATCGGGACTGGTCTAGGGCGGCGGTGGTGGTGTTGGCGGTGACGGGCGGCGATTCCTCCGGGGTGGCGGGCAGGTTGTCGCTGTTAAGTTCCAGCCGATCGACCGATCGACCGTGGACATAGCGATCCAAGGTATTGTCAATTAGCTCCAGTTTTTTGAGCACGATGAAGGAGCGATCGCCCGGCTCCGAGAATCGCCGGCCGCTTGCGTCGGTGCTGGTGGCGATCAGGGCGTTGGGATTGCTCAGGCCCGCTTCGGTTTTGCGGCCGGGAATCCCGATCATTTTGGTGCCAAAATCCAAAAAAGCGTTGCTGCTGTTGAATTCCCACAACCGCACATCGATCATTTTCAGTTGTTTTTGCAGCTCGGTGCGAAAGTAATCGCAGGTGCTGTCACCGTAGCGGGTGCTGTCAAGGTCGATTGGATTGCCCTCGAAGTAACGATCTTCCAGGGCCCGAATGGCGAGGGCCGCTTCATAGGCCTGGTTGAGCGCCCGTTCTGGGGTGGACTCATACCAACTCCCCGCATTCGCCCAGAGCGATCGCAAACCCGGAAGCCACCGATTCTTCATATTGTTCAAAGGCGGTTGAAATGCTGTGGCCAGCGATCGGGCTGACAGGTTGACATCTTTCCCTGAGGAAAATTCAGGGAATTCCGAGCCGTTATTTAACCCCACAACCGCAGTTGCCCAACGAGACCCAAAGGGCAACCCTGGGGCGGGACTTGAGGCTTGGGTATTGGGGTGATCGTTTGGAATCACTGGGCGATCGGTATCATAGCAAAACCATCATTTTTCCGTGCTTGTGGCTAACCATTTCCCGGCCTCCGCCACGTTTGCGCCCGATCGCCCGGCTGCGATCGCCCGATCAATTTGGATTACAGGCGGGGCCCTCAGCGGCAAAACCCAAACCCTGGTGGATTGGTTCCAGGGTTTGCGGGATCAGTTGCCCCCGGGAAGTCGGGTGTTGGCCCTGGCGGCCAGCAGCGAAACCCGTTGGGCCCTGATGGAGCGATTGGCGGCGGTGGGTTGGCCAGCCATCGACTGCACCACCCCCTTGGGGTTTTTTGAGCAGGAGGTGATGCTGTTCTATCCGTTGCTGGCGGAGCGGGCGGGGTTTGTGCCGCAATTTCCGCTGCTGTTGCGCCCGGAAAATGAACAGGAACTGGCGGGGCAGTTGTGGGGCCCGGCGCTGGCTGAAAACCCTGATGCACCGATCGCCCAGCCATTGCGAGAGCGGGCTGTGCGGCGGCTGTTGGATCTGTTGCAGTTAGCAGCCAACAGCGGCACGGATTTGGCGGAAATTCCCGATCGGCTGGTGCAAGGGCTGGGGACAGCGGCGGGGGTGGAACTGCCGGGAGATTGGGTCGATCGGGCGGGCGCTCTGATTGTGGAGTGGCGAGACTGGTGCTTGCGGCGCGGTCTGCTCACCTACGGGCTGGTGAGTTGGCTCTATGGCCACTTTTTGCTGTCGGATCCGCGCTATCTCGATCGACTGCAACGACGCTATCAAGTGGTGTTGGCCGATGACACCGATGATTTTCCGGCCCTGGCAGGGCGGCTGCTGACCCTGTTGCAAGAAGGCGGGGCCTGGGCCGGCTACACCCACAATCGGGATGGGGCCAGCCGCTTGGGGTTGGGTGCGGATCCCGCGGCCTTGCAGCCCTTAGCCGATCGCTGCACCGATCATTTGGATTTGGGACGCGCGAATCACGATTTGGTGCAACGGGTGGCTCCGTTACTAACCACGGTGGCGCGGGAACCCTTTGCGATCGCCCCCTGGGCCGAGGCCTGGCCCCCCACGGTGCAAGTGCTGACCACCATTGCTCGGGCCCAACTGCTGCGGGAAACGGCCGAAACCATTGTGCAAGCCGTCCAAACGGAAGCCCTCCAACCCCAGGACATTGCGGTAATTAGTCCCGGTTTGGACTCGATCGCGGGCTACACCCTGGCCTCCATCCTGCGCGATCGGGGGTTACCCGTAACCCTGTTGGGCAACCAGCGCCCTTTGATTAGTTCGCCCACGGTGCGATCGCTCCTGACCCTGTGGACGTTGGTTTATTCGGGTTTGGGCGACTGGCTAAATCGGGAAGATGTGGCGGAAATGTTGGTGGGGCTGAGTACGGAACCGGATCCTTGGTTGGCCACCCCGGAACCGGCGGCCACCGGGGCCGGGTCGATCGGGACAGAAGCGGAGTTGGATTTGGCGCTGCCGGACTTGGCGGAAACCAGCCCCACGGGCCTGCGCCGGGCGATCGATCCCGTGCGTGCCGGCCTGATTGCCGATCACTGCTTCCGTCCCGATCGACAGCGGCCGGAACTGTTGCCCGTAGAAGTCTTTGCCCGTTGGGATCGGTTGGGCTACCGAGCCACCATGGCCTATCAAAAGCTGCGATCGTGGATTAGCGAGCAACAGCAACAACTCCGCCAGCGACTGGTTCGCAGCCCCCTGATTGTGCTCGATCGCGCCGTTCAGCAGTTTTTGTGGCATGGGGGACGCTTGGATCCCGCCGAATTGGCCGCCCTGCGCGAACTCCTAGAAGCCGCCCATCGCTATTGGGACATCAGCCACCGCATTGATCCCCAAGCACCGGAAACGGAAACCATCCACAAATTCATTGCTCTGTTACGACGCGGCACGATCGCCGCCAACCCCTTCCCCAGCCAAGTGCTGAACCCGGCCCCCAGCGGCATCACCCTCGCCAATATTTTCCAGTACCGCACCGCTCGCCTTTCCCACCGCTGGCACTTTTGGCTAGATGCCTCTTCGCCCCTTTGGCCCCGGGGGGGCGCAGCGGTGTTGTTCGGCTCACCCCTGTTTCTGCAAGATTGGAACGGTCGCCGCCGCACCCCAGACGACGAGGAACAAGCAGACCTCGATCGGTTCGATCGGGTGGTGCATGACCTGTTGGGGCGTTGCCGCGATCGGCTTTATCTGTGCCACAGCGATCTATCGGTCACCGGCCAAGACCAGTTGGGGCCCATGCGCCCGGTGATCGATGCCAGCGAGCTTGGGGTTGGCAATTAGGAAATCGGGGCTTTCCCGTTCGTCTGCAACCCGGATTCCACCGTGGCGAGATCGTGGGGGGCAAGACGACAGGCCCTAGGCCCAAGCCAGGTAAGGCAAACGGCCAGCAGTGGCCTGCACGGCCTCTCCTTGACTGACCAATTGACCGCAGCTATCCCACATGCCGCTGAGGAAGGCCTGGCGCGGCCCTTCCTTCATGGTGACGGTGATGGTTAAGTCCCCGATCGCAGCGGTCAGATTCACCAAATCCAAAGACACCGAGGCGCTGGGGTTGGCTTCAATGGCCCCTTGCAGCGCCAACACATCCTCATGGCTAGCCGTGACGCAGGGAATTCCGATCGCCACGCAATTGCTAAAGAAGATTTCCGCAAAACTTTCGCCCACAATCGCCCCAATGCCCCAACGGGCGATCGCCTGGGGCGCATGTTCGCGGCTGGAACCACAACCAAAGTTACGATTCACCACCAACAGCTTGGCCCCTTGGTATTGAGCCTGATCAAAAGGATGTTCGCCGTTCAGTTGGGTGCGATCGTCCGCAAAGGCATGTTCACCCAACCCATCAAAGGTGACACAGCGCAGAAAGCGAGCCGGAATGATGCGATCGGTGTCAATGTCATCACCGCGTAACGGCAAACCAGTACCCGAAACCCGCTGAACTTGACTGTTGATTTCGCTCATAGGACTGCTAAAAGGCTGCTGATGGTCATGAAACAGAGTGGAATTATCCTACCGCAATCGGAAATACTCTTAACTGAATGCCCTTAACTCGCCGTTGGTGGAGCCGGAGGTTGAGCCGCCAAATTAATTCGATCGCTCAGTTGGCGCAAATTTTGGGCAAACTCCGGATCCGCATCCTTTAATTGCGCCACTTTGTCGCAGCTATACATCACCGTGGTGTGATCTTTGCCGCCAAATTCTTCCCCAATTCGGGGCAAACTCAAATCCGTATGTTGCCGCATCAAATACATCCCAATTTGACGGGCTTGGCTAATTTCTCGGCGGCGAGAATTGCCCTTCAAATCCTCGATCAAGATATTGAACGCATCCGCCACAATTTGAATCACTGACTCGGGCGAAGCTTCCACCGTTTCCACGGGCGGGTTCAAAACCGGTGCAATATTCTGCACCGTCATCGGCAATCCCGAGATCGAAATATAGGCCACCGCGCGAATTAGGGCCCCTTCCAATTCCCGAATATTGGAAGTATAGCTAGCGGCAATATATTCAATAACATCGCGGGTCATTCGAATATTTTCATACTCGGCTTTTTTCTGCAAAATGGCCATCCGGGTTTCAAAGTCCGGCGGTTGAATATCGGCAATTAAGCCCATGGAAAACCGGGACGACAGCCGCTCTTGCAACCGAGGAATTTGACTGGGCGGGCGATCGCTCGCCAACACCACTTGCTTACCCGCTTCATGCAACGTATTGAAGGTATAGAAAAACTCTTCTTGGGTATATTCTTTACCTTCAATAAATTGAATGTCATCCACAATCAGCACATCAACGGCGCGGTAAAACTCCCGAAACCGCTGCATTCCGTCCTTGCGAATGGCGGCGATCAAATCATTGGTGAATTGCTCGGTGGAAACGTAATAAATTCTGGCATTCGGATCCGTTTCCAGACGGTAATGACCGATCGCCTGCATTAGATGGGTTTTGCCCAGTCCCACTCCCCCACACAAAAACAGGGGGTTAAATTCCCGACCTGGCGACTCGGCCACCGCCAGGGAAGCCGCGTGGGCCATGCGGTTGTTAGCCCCCACCACAAAGCGCGAAAAGGTATATTTCGGGTTCAGTTCCGTGGCGGTGCGGCCCCGATCGCTGGGGGCAGGGCTGGCGATCGGTGGGGCGCTGGGGGGATCGGCGATCGGCTCCGGTGGCGGCAAAAAGGCTTCCGGGTCGATCGCCCCGCCAACGCTTTCATCACCCCGGGCCGCCACGATCTGAATTTCCACCTCATGGCCCAACACTTCGCGGGCCGCCTGGGAAATAGCTTTTAGGTAATACTTTTGCAGCCAATTGCGAGCAAAGGGCGTGGGAGTCCGCACCACCAAAGCCTGATCGTCTAAGCGCTCTGCGATGGCCGTTTTGATCCAAGTTTCAAACGTTGGCCGACTCAGTTGGTTTTGGAGCTGATCCAAAACCTGACCCCAGAACGCATCGAGCGATTTTTCCACGGTGGACATCCTCTGGACGAATCTCGATCGAACCCCCATCGCAGGTCACCGGTAGCGATTCCACCCGTGCCCAACACCCCCAACGGTGTATTGCCCCGCGACTTCAGTTCGATGGCAACCATTCGATTGCACTGGTTGACTGCATAGGTTGACTGCATAGGTTGACTGCATAGCATTGACTGCTGGGATGGCAGCGATCGCCACAACCGGCAACCAGTGCAGCGAAGTTATTCTAGCCGTCTTTGTTCGATTGAACGGATCGAACCCGACCCAGCGCACAAAAACCCGGTCAAAATCAACGCAACAGCCCCGAAACCCAGGGCAGCGATCGGGCAGTTGGGTCACCCTCACGCCATTGCGTTGGCCCCGTCAGTAGGTTGGACTGGGCCGATCGGCCCGTCATCAGATTCCTCAAGACCCTGATTCCATGCTGGTCTGGTCGATCGCGCTCCAATCATCAACACAACTCCAGCAGCGAAATGCAGCATGAAGGGTCTGCTCGCTGACATCTAGTGTCCAGCAAAGAGCCATAAACCTATCATGAATCGGGCCAAGGGGCGATCGGCCGGAATTTCTTAAACAATTCATGCGCCTTCCGTGCGCCTTCCATCCGTCTTCCCTGCGGCTCAATCTGCCATTCAGACTTGGCATGGTTAATGACTTGGGTGTAACTGAACGCAACGAATGGGAAGAATTTACGGATAATCTAATGCGGGCCATCTGCCCCTAATTCCTGTTGTTAAACCGATCTGAACCTATGAAGTCCTACCTGGCGGCGGCAGTCCAAATGAACAGCCAGCCCGATCTGGCCCACAACCTGGCCCAAGCCGAAGACTTAATTGATCTGGCCGTGAACCGGGGGGCAGAACTGATTGGCCTGCCGGAAAACTTCTCCTTTTTGGGCGAAGAAAACGCAAAACTCGCCCAGGCCAGCGAGATCGCCGCCGCCAGCGAAAAATTCCTGAAAACCATGGCCCAGAAATATCAGGTCACCATTTTGGGGGGTGGATTTCCCGTGCCAGTGCCGGACAACCAGGTGGCCAACACGGCGCTGCTGGTGGATCCCGATGGCTCCGTGGTGCGATACGAAAAGGTGCATTTGTTCGATGTGGATTTGCCCGATGGCAACACCTACCGCGAATCGCAAACGGTGTTGGCCGGTTCCCACTTGCCGCCCCTCTATCGATCGGACAATTTGGGCAATTTGGGTCTCTCGGTCTGTTATGACGTGCGGTTTCCAGAGCTATATCGCCATCTGTCCAAACAGGGCGCAGATGTGTTGTTTGTGCCCGCAGCCTTCACGGCCTACACGGGCAAGGATCATTGGCAAGTGTTGCTGCAAGCCCGGGCGATCGAGAACACCTGTTACGCGATCGCCCCGGCCCAAACGGGTCTCCACTACGGCCGCCGCCAGTCCCATGGCCACGCGGTGATTATTGATCCTTGGGGCACAATCTTGGCCGACGCGGGGGATCCGGTGGGCCTCGCGATCGCGGAAATCAACCCCGATCGACTGGCCCAAGTCCGTCGCCAAATGCCCTGCCTGGAGCACCGCGTTTTCGGCTAAATGTCCATCTGATTAACGCCCATCCAAACAATCCATCCAAACAACGGGGGCGCAACACCCGCCCCCAAACCTTGATTTTCTAATTATTGGCGAATTCCCTTTCCTGCGAAAACCCAGATATTATTAAACAAATCACTTTATGTAATCTTTTGAGTTCCAAGCTGCCATGGTTCCCCGAGTTCAGCTTTCAACCCTGATGGTAACGGCATTGTTGCTTACGGTGAGCTTCGGAAAATCAGCCCAGGGCCAGGACACAGACCCCCTGTGCTACTTCACCGATGCGGCTGGCAACCGCCGGGATCTCAGTGCTTGGTGTGGTCGGCCGGGCAACAATCCAACGGCCCCAAACAGCGCTCCGGCATCTGCGCCGATGGGGCCACCTCCGGCGGCCACTAGTGCCAATGGCGGCGGCAATGTGGAGCTGTTGCAATGCTGGTTTGAACAGGAAAGTAGCTCAGAACAACCGTCAGGTCTCACGAAAACGGTGATTCATTTGATGGGATCAGTTCAAAATCGAACAGGAAAGCCAGTAACAGATGTTAATGTACGCTATGTTGTGCGAACACAGAATAGTATTTTGAACCGAGCGGGACGATCACTGAATGATCGTTCACTGGGAATGGGTGCTCAAGGGCTTTTCAACCGCAACGATCAACCGATCGCCCTGGAAATCAAACCTATTGATTTGAGAGGCTGGTATGTACGGATTGAAGGAATTGACTGGATAGAAGCAGGTGTGGCTCGTTCCTATCAATTTGCGCAACCTGAAGACTGTTTCTTGGCCGGTAGATCCAGACCAGAGGGAAGCTGAAACTAAAAGGTTCCAATAATTTCCAGTTGATCAAAGCCTTCTGCCAGTTCTGGGGGCGATCGATCCAATTGTTGGGCCATCCGTTCAATGACATGGGCGGGAACCTGCCGATCGCGCTGGGCATTCCAGGCCAGGCATTGCTCCAACGGGGTTTGCACCCACCAGCCGATGATCTGGTGAAAACCCAATTCCCTTGCGGTTTCTAAGATTCGCTGTCGTTGGCGCGGGTCGGCGTTGGTGGCATCGTAAACGGCATCGGCTGCGTTGACGATCGCGGTTTGCAGTCGATCGCACACCACCTGCCAAATGGCTGACCAGTCGCCCTGAACAGCCGCATCACCAAAGAGTTCAGCCCGGATGGCATCGGTGGAAATCCAATGTCGATCGGGAGCGGCGGCTTGCCACTGGCGGGCCAGGGTGGACTTGCCACAGCCCGGCGGCCCAATTAGCACGATCAGGTGAGTCGTGGGCAGACCAGAGGCGGGGGGATCAGCAACGGGGCGATCGGGAAGTGGCATGGTGCTGGAATGGGCTAATCAACCGGTTAACGCCACAGGTTAACGCTGTAGGTTAACGAGATCGGCTAACGAGATGGTTTGAGCATGGTTGAGCCGTTGAACCGCCTACGGATCAGGGATCACCCTCGCCTTAGCCGGCCCGGCCCGCCTAAAATTGAACCATTCTCCACCGCCTGATCGCCCCTCCCAGGTGGGAGATGTGCGGCGATCGCCGTTTGGGGATCTGGTTCATTTTGCCGTTCTATTCTTTTCCATTTTTTTGTCGCATTCTGAGGTGGCTTATCGAAACCATTCATGGAGATCTGAAAGGTCTCAAAACCAACCAACTCAAACAACTGAAGCGGCTTTATCATCAGCGCGTGCCCGGCGATCGCTTCACCACGCCGGAATTTGCCCAGCGCTTGGCCGCCATCAGCACCGAACTGGAAAAACCCCTTTGCGTTTACTTTAACCGGCGGGGCCAGGTGATTCGAGTCGGCGTGGGCACACCGCGCCAAACCCAAATCCCGCCCTTGGAATTGCCGCGCTATGGGGCCGAGCGTCTGTGCGGAATTCGTTGCATGGCCACTGCGCCCGAGTCAGAACAGCCGGGAACCGGAGCCTTGACGGCTTTGGCCCTGCAACGGTTGGATGCGTTGGTTTGGTTGCCACTCACGGGCAGTGGTTTTGCGCGGCGTGGTGGCGGTGTGGGGGGCTATGTGAAATCGGCGCGGGTGGCCCATCTGTTGCCGCCGTCCAATCTGCCGGGTCTGGTGGTGCGAGGGACGGAATCGACGGCCGAAAGCGTCACCCAAAGCACCACGGTGTTACCCCCTGTCCCGATCGAGGATTTGGCGGAACAGGACTTTCTGGACTTTGTGACGGGGCTGGAGGCCGAGTTTGCCCGAGAAGTGTCCGGCTTAGAGATTGATCAAGCGGGCGATCGGGTGTTGTTGGTGGGGGTGCAAACGAGCGATCGGGATCCCAGGGCCTTTGAAGACGGGTTGGCAGAACTCGATCGGCTGGTGGACACGGCCGGCGGTTCCGTGGTCGGTGTGGTGCGCCAAAAGCGATCGCGCCCCCATCCCCAAACCGTGGTGGGTGAAGGGAAGGTGGAAGAAATTGCCCTCCAGGCCCAGAGCTTGGGGGCCAACCTGGTGGCGTTCGATCGGGACTTGTCCCCGGCCCAAATCCGTAACTTGGAAAAATTCATCGGCACGCGCGTGGTCGATCGCACCGAGGTGATTCTCGATATCTTTGCGCAACGGGCCCGATCGGGCGCGGGCAAGCTGCAAGTGGAACTGGCCCAGTTGGAATATCTCATGCCGCGACTGACGGGCCGTGGCCAAGCCATGTCTCGGTTGGGCGGCGGCATTGGAACCCGGGGGCCCGGTGAAACCAAATTGGAAACCGAACGCCGGGTGATTCAGCGGCGCATTGCCCGCTTGCAACGGGAGGTGAACGAACTCCAGGCCCACCGCAACCGCCTGCGCCAACGTCGCCAACACCACGATGTGCCGACCGTGGCGATCGTGGGCTATACCAACGCTGGAAAATCAACCCTGTTGAACGTGCTGACCGATGCGGAAGTCTACGCGGCCGATCAACTGTTTGCCACGTTGGATCCAACCACTCGCCGCCTGACCCTGACTGCGCCCGCCCCGATCGCCCCGATCGCTGAATCGGAATTTCCAGACAGCCCCGAATTTGCGGAACCCACCGAGGGGCGATCGATCCTGCTGACGGATACGGTGGGGTTTATTCAAGAGCTGCCGCCGCCCTTGATGGATGCCTTTCGCGCCACCCTGGAGGAGGTGACGGAAGCAGAGGCCCTGTTGCACTTGGTGGATTTATCCCATCCTTCCTGGCCCCGACATATTGCGGCGGTGCATGAAATTTTGGGTGAAATGCCGATCGTTCCGGGGCCGGAGCTGCTGGTTTTCAACAAAATCGACGCGGCCAGCTCCGAGGCGATCGAACAGGCCAAGGCGGAATGTCCCCACGGGGTGTTTATTTCCGCAGGCGATCGCTTGGGACTCGAAACCCTCCGGCAACAGTTGCTGAACCTGGTTCGCTACGCCACGGGCGAATAGGCCCCTGCCCGATCGATCCTGCCCGATTCATCCTGATCGATCCTGCCCGATCGATACCTGCCCGATCGATCAGGTGGGACACACCGCCGCAATGGGTTAATCGACAGTCAAACAGCAGCTTTCGGGCCTAGGGCCTTGCGCCCCGACCTAGACCGCAGAGCTGTAAAGAGAGCCACCTCGCAACATAATCGCCATTTCGTTCTCGCGGGGCGAATTGGCGAGAGCAATCTCCTCGTTGATGCGTCCTTCCAAATAGAGCTTGTAGAGAATTTGGTTCATCGTACACATGCCCTCGTATTCCGATCGGGGAATGATGTCCTCCACCTCGTCAATCTGCCCTTTCTTGATGTAATCCCGAATGGCATCCGTGTTGATCAGCACCTCAAAGACTGGGGCCCGTTTGCCGTCGGTGGTGGGCACTAGGGCTTGGGAAATGCAAGCCACCATCGCTTCCGCAATTTGGGTTCGCACGGCCTCGCGATCTTCCGGTGAATAGAGCGCCAAAATCCGCTCGATCGTCTTGACGGCCCCGTTGGTGTGCAGCGTTCCGAATACCAAGTGACCGGTTTGGGCGGCCTTCAGGGCGGTTTCCACCGTTTCCCGATCGCGCATTTCCCCAATCAGAATCACGTCTGGATCTTCCCGCAAGGAAGCCCGCAACGCATTGTCAAACCGTAGGGAGTGAATCCCCACCTCCCGCTGATTGATCACCGACCGGCGGCTTTGGTGGACAAACTCGATCGGGTCTTCGATCGTGATGATGTGCCGGGTCATGTTGCGGTTGATGTAGTCAATCATGGCCGCCAAGGTGGTGGACTTCCCGGAGCCGGTGGGCCCCGTCACCAAAATCAACCCCTTGTGGGCATGACAAACATTGGCAAAGGCCGCCGGTAAACAAAGCTGCTCAAAGGTCTTGATTTCCATCGGAATCAAGCGCAACACCATCGCCGGCCCATTCAGGGTTTCAAACAAATTGATCCGTACCCGTGCAAAGGGATATTGGGCCGCCCCGTCAAAGTCTAAGTTTTCTTGAAAATGCTGAATTTCCAAATCGCTCAACACCTCTTGCATCCAAGCCATGAAGGTGTTGTCGTCCGTGGTGGGGTAGGTGGTGGGCTGCATTTGCCCCCGGCTGCGGAAGCGCGGTTCTCGGCCCACGGCCAAATGCACATCGGAGTGGTTGTTGCGAAAGGCTTCTTCCACCAACTGCCGCAGGGTGGGCGCACCTTCCGAGGCCTTCGCCCGAGGGAGGGGACGGCGGCCGCTGACGGGGCTGGCTTCCGGGACGATCGGGCCCGGTGGGGCCGTTTCGCCATTTTCCCCAATCACCTGAAATGACCAGTCCGCCCGCCGATCGCCCAAATTCACACTCAGGTGATGGTTGCCGGGCTTGGGAAACACCAGGTCTAAGCGCCAAGTGCCGTCCTTGGCCACGATCGGCCCTGTTATCTTGAAGTCATTATTCAGACTGACGACCAACGGTTTGCCCGCATCATCGGGCGTTGCCACACCAGCCACCACAAACCGCTGGAGCGGGCGCACGGGTTGGCTGGGAGCCTGAACAATTTTCATTGAGAAACCTCCAAAATCCGTCACTACTTCACTAGCAATTGCCACCATTCGCTCGCGAAGGCTGCAATCGGGAGGCTTCCTGCTTCATCACGGCGAAGTCCGCTTCATCCGCAACCTAGGCTGACAAGACCGGACTGGCCGCCGTTTCGAGATGAATCGCCCCGCTTCCGCCCCGATCGATTTTCAATCCACAGTTTGGCCCATGGTCGAAAGCCCTTGCATTCAGCCTGACCCACCCATACCTGCCTGCTACTGGAGAGCTAGGAAACCGAAAAGAGGGTTCCCCTGAACTCCGTGATTTTGCGGATCAGGCTCCCTTTGTTTCTAATCCAAAACCAATGGATTTGTCAGCTTTTGGCTGCTAGGGCTGGGGAAATGGTGGGGGTGCTGATCCGGAAGAATTGCCCCAAAAGATACAGGGAACCACAGAGCACCACGGGCCGATCGCCCGTCAGGGCCACCTCCAAAGCTGGCAACAGATCCGTGAAGGGGCGACCCTCTGCCAGGACGATCGCCTCGGGAACCAGATGCACCAATGCTTCGGGGGCGATCGACTGGGGATCTGGAACAGGCACGGTGTAGAGCCGATCGCCCGATCGCAGCAGGATTCGCAACACGGCGGCCGCATCCTTGGTGCTCAACATACCCATCACCCAGGTCACGGGCCCCAAATTTTGCTGATCCACATAGTCCCGCAGCACTTGGGCCGAGTCATGGTTGTGGGCCCCATCCACCAGCAGCGATCGCCCTTGATGGGTTGTCCACTGCAACCGACCCGGCCAGCGGGCGTTGGCCATGCCGGTTTGAATGGCTGGGTTGGAAATGGCCCAACCGGCCGCTCGCAACTGTTGCACCAGCCCGATCGCGACGGCCGCATTGGTGCGCTGGACAGTTCCGGCCAGGGGCAGCGGATAGGTTAAATTGCCCGATCGCATCCAAGGTAAGTGGGGCCAAGATTCGGCCGGCGGGGCGATCGGCTCAGCCGGCTCCACCCAATCGATCGAGCAGGCCAGTTGGGCCGCGCGATCGGCCACCACGGCCCGGGCCTCGGGCGGCAGGGGAGCCACCACCAGCGGCCGCCCCGGCTTTAGGATGCCGGCTTTTTCTCCGGCAATTTGTCCCAAGCTGTCGCCCAAAACCTGCCAATGATCCCGTCCGATCGAGGTGATGGCACAGGCGATCGGCCCATCCACCACATTGGTCGCGTCCAACCGCCCCCCTAGCCCCACTTCCATCACCGCCAAATCCACCCGCTGGCGCGCAAAATACAGCCAAGCGGCCACGGTCACCAGCTCAAATTGGGTCAGGGAAATGCCGGTTTGGGCGATCGCCTGTTCCCCCTCATGCAGCAACTCAGCCAGAACTTGCGGTTCGATCGGGACTTGATCCACCGTGATTCGCTCCGTCCAATCCACCAGGTGCGGTGAAGTGTAGCGCCCGGTGCGATAGCCCGCTGCCGTCAGAATGCTGGACAGGTAAGCACAAACGGAACCTTTGCCATTGGTTCCCGCCACATGGACGATCGGCAACTGTTGCTGAGGATTCCCCAAAGCCGCCAGCACCCCTAGCATCCGCTCTAAACCCAACTGCACGCCGAAGGGTTGAAAACTGGCTAATTGCTGGTCTAGTTGGTCTACCTGATCTACTTGATGGGTCTGATGATCCTGATTGGCCTGGTGAGCGTGATTGGCGTGATTGCCCTGATGATCCTGGGTTGCCGGGTGAGCTGCACTGACCCAATTTGCTGAATCTAGCGGCTCTGGGTTGGATGGTTCAATCGCCGGGGTCATGGTGTTGCTCCTTAGCCTATTGCGCCTTGCGGGGGGCCAAAAATGCCCAAAAACAAGTAGGAGCGCCATCAAAGCGCCCCTACTATTCTGCGATTGGGTATCGATTGTGGGCGATCGCGACAAAACCGCCAGAGTTTACTACGAACCTAGCTGTCTAGCTGACGACGCAATTGCTCGAGAGCTGCCTTACCAATGTTGAAAACAGCCCAGCCAGCAGCCAGCAGCAGCGGAGACACCACAACCAAAACGCGCCAATCCATATCTTGATCTCCCGTAACAGTTCTAAAAACAGGCGAGCCAATTTAATTAAATGCCATTGTCGGGCATTTGGGGCCTCCCGAACGCGACCAGTCGATCGGAATCCTGGGAACTGGGTCACTGGCGGGCATTGGGGTAGGCCGAGTTACCTAGTGCGCCCCGTGAAAACCCAGATCCGTGCCCTGGCCGCCATGCACCAGGGCCAACTTCACGTAGCGGGCCGCATGTTCAATTTGTTCCGCCACTTCCTGACCGCTGAGCGATCGGACGACCTTGCCCGGAATTCCCACCACGAGCGATCGGGGTGGTACCTCTTTGGTCACCACGGCCCCAGCCCCTACGATGCTACCCGCACCCACGCGCACACCGTTGAGAATGATGGCTCCCATCCCGATCGTGCAGCCCCGTTCAATGTGGGCGGAGTGGATGATGGCCCGGTGGCCCACGGTCACATCGGCCTCAAGAATTGTGGGCTGGCCCGGGTCGCCATGGATCACTGCGCCATCTTGGACATTGGTGTTTTCGCCAATGTCAATTCGCTCCACATCCCCCCGCAGCACCGCGCCATACCAAATGTTGGCCCCGGCGGCCAGGGTGACCCGGCCGATAATGGTGGCGTTGGGAGCGACAAAGGCCGCAGCCGCGATGTCCGGTGTGCCCAAAATGGGATGGGCGATCGCCCCTGTTGCCTCTAGACGTGACATAAACGTGACAAATATTTCAAGAAGCGTTGGTTTTGCCCAGACCGCCAAAATGCCATCGCTATAATAGGGTAGCGAGGCGACGGCCCGCGATCGAACCCCCGCTCCCACCGCCGTCCTGCACGAGGTTTCGATCGAACCCATGCTGAATCCGACGTTGCAATATCCCATCTTTGGCCCAGAAATTTTGTGTCCCCATTGTCGGCAGCCGATCCCGGCCCTGACCCTTACGGACACGTACCTTTGTCCCCGGCATGGGGCCTTTGAAGCCGACCCCAACACCAAAGAACTGGTGCATTTGCAATCCAGTCGCCATTGGCGGCAGTGGGAAGGTGAATGGTATCGCCAGCATACGCACCCCGACGGCATTCGCTTTGAAATTCATGAAGCGCTCGATCGGCTCTATACCCAAGGCTTCCGGGCCACAAAGGTAACCGTTGCCCATCGTTACCAAACCCTCATTGCGTCCTATCTCGATCGGGCAAACCCGCGCAATCCCAGTTCCGACGGTCGGCCGCGGCTTTATGGCTTGCCGGTGGAGTTCAGCGCCACGGAAGCGGCGGATCCCTGTTGGGATGTGATTAATTTTGTGTTGGACAAGGAACCCGGTGTGCCGGTGCGCTATCCCTATTTCCGGCTGTTTGAGTAGCCCAAGGGGGGGGCGGTAGCGGCGCAATGCACCATGTTTCCTTAAAAACGGCGGATATTCACCGGGCGATCGCGTTTTATGAGGCGATCGGGTTTGGGATGGCCGAACGGTTCACGGCGGGCATGACCCTGGCCTGTTGGATGGAAGGTTGGGGGGGACGGATTGAGCTGCTGCAAGTGCCGGAACCCCAATCGCCGCCCGATCCCTTTGGCAATGAGCATTATGTGGGCTACTACCATTTGTCGCTAGATTTGGCCCAATCGCCCGATCGCCCAGAAACGCTGCCGGATTGGTTGCGTCTGATGGGCGATCGCTTGGCTCCGCAGCCCCTGCCCCTGTTGTTGGCCCCTTGCCAGCAAATGATTGGCGATCGGGTCTATGAGGTGGCATTCATCGCAGATCCGGATGGAATGCCGATCGAACTGTTGCGCCTTCAATCTCAACTCCCGCCACCCAAGGGCGCGATCGACGCTGAACATTAGACCTCTTGCATTAATCAAGACCCTCACCCTAAATCCCTCTCCCAAGTCGGGAGAGGGACTTGATCACCCGCCACGAGATCGCCGTAACCCAGCAGTTCTGGCTCCCCTTCGCCCACCTTGGGAGAAGGGGTTGGGGGATGAGGGCAACGAGCTGATTCGTGCAAGAGGTCTATTGAGTCATCGTTCAGCGTCGTGGCGTTCTGGTGAGGCACGATGTTTGGGAATCGCGTTGAGAGATGGCGTTGAGAGATAGCCTTGAGAAAGGGCGCTAAAACAGCCCGATCGTGCGGGCCGCCTGCACCAACCCATCCACCGCTTCCGGCGGCCATCCCCCTTCAGCACCCCGCCCCGACAGCAACACAAACCGTACCCCAAAGGCATCTGCATAGCCCTCGGCCCCCAGCCAGAGCCGATCGCTCTCCACCTCGCAAGCAATTTTTTCCTCGGGCATCAACTCATCGGCGATCGCCCGCACTGAATCCACCAGGCGATCGAGCAGTCGGCAAAAGTCGGTTAACTCCGGCTCCGTCAGCTCCACAGCCCAATCATCACTGCCCACCAATCCCGAAAATTTCGTGGCCGAAGGCTGCCAGCCCAATCGCCATCCTGGGCCAGACTTCAAGATTCGATCGTTAGCCATAGCGCTGTTGATTGGCCCTAAATTGCCGGATTTAGCTTATCTCCGGATTGAACTGCTCCGAGCAGATGTCTGAAAAGTACCTTCATGGAGACCGTCTAATTTTTCCACTACTCCTTTTCAGTCCTAGGATTGAATCTAGGATTGAACCATTGAAGCTCCATGTCGATCGAACTCCACCATGGCTCTTAAGCTCTTCTTCTTGCGTCATGCTCAGACGGCCTACAGTGCATCCGGTGGTTATTGCGGCACGCCTGAAAATGATCCCGGCCTCACGCCCGAGGGGCATGAAATGGCTGAGAAGTTCGCGATCGCCTATGCCTCCCTTGAGTGGACAGCCATCTACACCAGTCCGCTGCGCCGCGCGATCCAGACTGCAACGCCTCTGTGCGAAATGACGGGGCTGAATATGCAGTTGCGAGATGGGCTAAGGGAAATTGCCTACGGGAAGTGGGAAGGGTTGCACCCCCGCGAGGTCGATCGAATCTATCACGATGACTATGTGCGGTGGCTGACGGATCCGGCTTGGAATGCGCCCACGGGAGGCGAGCGGGGTGTGGACATTGCCCGCCGAGCTTCATTGGTTTTGGACGAAATTGAGCGTCGTCACCCCACGGGTTCAGTGCTGTTGGTGTCCCATAAGGCAACGATTCGGATTTTGCTTTGTGTGCTGATGGGCATTGATGTGGGTCGCTATCGTGATCGCTTCTCGTTGCCGGTGGCGGGGTTGAATGTGGTGGAAATGAGCGATCGGGGGCCCCTGTTCCACAGTGTGGCCGATCGTAGTTATTTAGATGAACGATTGCGGGCCCTTCCTTCCACTTAGGAGCATGGCCAGAAATCTGGCCAGAAATCTGGCTAGAAATCTGGCTAGAAATCTGGTTAGAAATCTGGGCAAGACCGATCGCCATGGCTTTTCCTCCAGGGAATCAAGATGGCCGCCGCAATCAGTTCTCAGATTCCCGATCGATCTGATAAGACGGAAGGAATCCACAGGAATCAACGCCGATGGTTGATTCCTGGATAAACCTCTGGCAACCTAACGCCCCCCATAAACGGTGACTCAATCAGACGAAATGCAGGGCCTGCTCGATCGAGCAGTGAGCACCCTCAATGAAGCGCTGGACTCTCCTGAACTGTCATTGCGCGATCGAACCTTGGTGGCCCTGCGTGTTTTGGAATTGGCCCATGGAACCGACCCGATCGAAGGTCTCAACACCGATGGTTGGGAATTGCCGCAACTGACCCAACGCCTGACGAACCCGGGCCCGGAATCGTGGTCAGCATCGCCACTGGACGCAAGATTGCGATCCGCTGCCAAGGGCCAGCCCGCCATCGGCCCCGATCGCCCCCATTCAAACAGCACCGCCACCACCCAACATCAGTCCCTGGCCTACCCCGTTGCGACTGCTCCTTCAGCGGCTCGCAATGACCAAGTTTTGGAGCCAACGGTTTTAGAAATTGACAACTTTCTAAGTCATGAAGAGCATCAATTTGCCCTCAGCACGGCCTTGAATAAGGCCGATCAATTCGTTGGTTCCAAAACCACAACCAACGCCAGCGATTACCGTCGCTCCAGTATTTTGTATGCCACGCTCTATCCAGATCTCTACGAACTCTTGCGCCAACGGTTAATTGGCCTATTGCCAACGGTTGTGCAGCAATTGGGAATGCCTGGCTTTGAGCCGGGACAAGTGGAGATGCAGCTAACGGCTCACAATGATGGCTGTTTTTATAAAATTCACAACGATTCAGGCAGTCCGGAAACGGCCACGCGCGTCCTGACCTATGTTTACTATTTCTATCAGGAACCGAAGCGGTTTTCGGGTGGCGAATTGCGAATGTATGAAACGGATATCAGCGGGCCCATGGTAACCGCGTCCGATCGCTTCGAGACCATTGAACCGCTGAATAATCGGATTGTCTTTTTTGATAGTCGCTGTAAACATGAAGTGCTGCCCGTTGTTTGTCCGTCGCGCCAATTTGACCATGGCCGGTTCACGCTCAATGGCTGGATTCGGCGGGCTTAGTCCTCGGCGGGGATCAGTCCGGCGGGTTTGGTTGGGTTGTCTGGGGGCGGGGTTGCTGTGGTTGGCGGCCGGGGCAGCCGGGGCGATCGAGCCATCCCAACCGGCCCGGCCGGCTCCCATTCCCTACGTAGCGTTCGATCGAACCGAGTTGCAGTTATATCCCTATCGTGGCCGCAATTTGGTGTGGCTGTTGCCGGAGGGAACTTGGGAGCCGGAACGATTGCAACCCCTGATTGAACTGGTCGATCGCGCCTATGATTTCTATGCCGAAGCCGTGGCCGGCAAGCCCACCCCCTACGGCCCCACCATTCGCGATCAATTGGGAACGGTGGCCATTGTTCCCAAAACCTGTGGTGGTGGCTGTGGCTACATCTCCAGCACCGGCATTGAGGTAAAAGCTCCTTATTTCCAAGATCTTTACAGCAACTATCAGAAAACCGGCGAGTTTGAGACCCTGCCCATTTATGAATTGGGGCGCAATTTTTGGCTGAAATCCTATGCCAAAAAACTGGAATATCAGGGAGCCGATGCTAGCGTTACGGTACGCACCGGGTTTGCGGCTTTTATGCGTTTGGAAGTGTTGGACGTGCTGCAAATTGAGCCGGGATCGGTGTATGGCACGCCGTTTGAAATCTATCGTCAGGATTTGCGATCGCTCCTATGGCGCTATCAAGCCGATCGCACTTTGAATTGGCACAACACCCTGCGATCGGGTCAAGCTCCCAAAAACCCCCTCTGTTCTGAGCGGGGAATTTGCATTGGTGCGCCGGAATTGTGGGCGGCCATGTTGCTGGAAGTGCGCGATCGCTACAGTCCCAACGATCCCACCTTTGCTAAGCGGTTGTGGGCCGCCGTGCGCGATCGCCCCGATGCCACCAGCACCCAAGCAGCCGTGGACAACTGGATCATTGCCCTCAGCGAAACCACCCAGCACAATTTGGTTTGGCTCTTTGAAGATGTGTGGCGTTGGCCCGTGTCCGATCGCGCCAAGCGTGCCGTCCAACATCTGCCGCGCGGGATTTAGCCCAGAGCTTTGAGCAGGCTGAATGCACCCGGCGGAATTTCTCTGCGAAATTTTCTCTGTGAAATTTCTCTGCGAAACTCAGTTCTTGGGAGAGCTATTCGCTAAAAACCGCTCCACCAAAACGATCGCCGCAATATCATCCACCGGGCGGGGCGGCTGGCGCAGGCCCCGAGGCAGCAACTTTCGCCAACCCCGAGGCGGATAGAGTTCCCAATAGCGATCGCGCGCGGCTAGGGTGCTGTAGCGTTCATCAACCCGTTGGATCGGGGGGGCATCGGGCCAACCCTGTTCCAGACGGCTGACCCAGGCCTTGGAAGTGGTTTGGTCACCCATAATGATGGCCGTGGCTTGGTACTGCTGCTGCCATTGGCGCAATTGCTCGATCGCCCCGTCCGATCGCACCACCTCATGGGCCAAAATCTCGCCACTCGATCGCAGCACCGCCAATCCACATTTGGCGCTGCCTGGATCAAACCCCAAATAAACCGCTCCCGATTCAACCGCCCTCAAATCAGCCGCCCTCAAATCAGCCGCCCCTAAATCAACCGCCATAGACTCTCATCGGTTGTGCAGAACCAAAACACAGCAACCCGCCTACTTAGCCGCACCGGCCGCACGCCGCGTCTTGAGGGTGACATTCATGCCCTCACCGGACTGCTCCAACACCAACAGCGGCGTGGGTTTGGCTTTTTGATCCCAACTGATGGTGACGATGCGCCCCTGGATCGTCGGTTGCCACCGATCGTCATCATCATCCGCCAAACTGAGGTAGCGCTCCAGGCAGTTGATGATTTCCTCGATCGTCCGGGAAGTGGGCTGGGTGGGCAATTTGGTGATGCGCACCTGCACTCGAAACAACACCCGCTTCACCCGCTTCACGCCATCGGTGCAAGTTTCATACTCCACATCAAAGAGCTGATCCACTTGGCGGCCTTGGTTGGTCTGCGCGTTGTTTTGAGTGCCGGCCTGTTGTTGGGTCGGCCGCAGGGCCACGGACACCATGGTTTTGATCTTCATCTTGATCTGATTCACGATCGCGAAGTGGAAGATCTCCTCCTGCATCCGCATTCGCAAGTAATCCAAGTTGAACTCACGAGAATTCACAAGATCGGGATTTGCTTCCATCTTGTGAATGCTTTTGAGGGCTAAGTCAAGGCGTTTTTTGAGTTCACGAACTCGGAATTCTTCTGCACGAATTCTCTTTTGGAGCTTGTCTGTTTCTAGCTTGAAATAAACACCACCAGCGACCAGTAACACTGCCAAAGCGCCACTGCTCATGAGCCACAAATTATTAGCAGGAGCCGGGGTGGTTGGGGCCTGGGCCAGGGGCCCGGCGGGCAAGCTAATGACCGGAATAATGGAGGTCGTCATGACAGGCAATGTTGTCATTGAATGACTCATTGGGCAACTCACAGATACGAATCCTCACGGGCGATCGGTGAATTTGTTGAATTCGATGAATTTTTCGATGAATTTAGAAAATTTCCCGTTTCCCCCCTGTTAGTCAACGGTAACTTTCTTTTGATTAACCCCCTGGAGCCAATCACCGTAGCTGCGGTGCGATCGGGTGGGGGCCAAAACTTCCTAGACGCAGACAAGCACAAAGTTACCCCCCACCGCGACCACTGGCAACGTTGAGAATTGCGAGAATTGTGGTCTGTGGGGCCATGCTGGTTGGGTTGGGTTCCGTGAGCCTGAACCCGTTCGGTTGGAGATAACACCCATCGTTCACATCTAGTCTACATTGGCAATAGAGACGATAGAATAAACGCCTTGGAATATAAGCTTTGAACGTCATTAATAGAAACAATGGATTACACCAGCGGCGGATCGCCCTACGTGTTGTTGGCGGCCGGGGTTGCGGCGGGAGCGCTGTCGGGGTTGGCCTTTGCGAAAAGTTTGCGCGAACAGGGGCGAGTTTGGCTCAAGTCACCCGATCGGGATCCAGCGGCCATGAAAGGGCCTGAGTTGTGGCTCCCCTTTGTGGGGATGGCCGGCGGGGCTGGCTTTTTTTTGGCGGCCACGTTGCAGTGCTTCGCGTTCCCGATCGACCTGTCCTATAAACTTTCCGTGCCGGTGGCGGTGGGTGGAGCGCTGACGGTTTGGTGGCAGTTTGGAATTATTTTGCGCCAAATTCAACGGGGCGGCGTGGGGGCGATCGACCTCAATTCGTTGCGCTAGGGCCAGCGGAACCTGCCACCCCATTCAGCCCACGAACAAGGTACTAGCGGAGGGTGCTAGTGGAGAGCGCTAGTTGATGATGTTTGCTAGGCGATCGAACACTTGCGCCACCACCCGCTGGGCTTTTTCATCCAGCCGATGCCAGTCCACATCCCCATCCTCCCCAATCAAATCCAAATCAATGGTGACCATCACCTCATCGCCCGCACTGAGGGTGCTGAGGGCTTGGTAGTCGCGGAAGCAAATGCTGTAGCACAGTTCCCACACGTCAACGCGCGTGGACTGGCCATCGTGCTCCAGGGTGAACCAATAGCCCGGATAGGGTTGTGGCAAGTCATCCAACGCCGCCGTAATTTCCGCCGCCCGTTCGCCGCTGGCGGTGGTTAGTTCCTGCTGCAAGAGGGTGACGCGGGTTTGGATTTCTTCAGACGTGCCGTAGGGAAAGACGGGAAATTCTTCGTAGGTTCCTTTCCAGCCGGAAGATTCCAGTTGCTTGCGAATGTTGTCGATCGTTCGCAGGAAGGCTGGCTGCATCAGTAACTCAGCCCGATACCAATCGTTTAAATCTGTTAATTTGGGACGCATCTGCTGTCGATGAACCGTCAAAACTGCAATACAAAAAACTGACTAGAACACCTAGCTTATCCGCTCTGGTCATTGGCGCGCATCTCTCGATTCTGACGGCACTGATTGCTCGGTCTGATGAACTGCTTGGCGATTCTTTTTTAGGTGGTCTATGCCCTCGATCGCCCGTAAAAATCTATTTGAAGATATTCCGCGCCTGTTGGTGGCCCAAGCGGGAATTCTGTTTGCCGTGAGCCTGGTGACGATCCAAACGGGCGTGTTTCGCGGTTTCACAGAATCCACATCGCTGCTGGTCGATCGCTCCAAGGCCGATATTTGGGTCACATCCAAGGACTTGGTGCATTTGGAACTGACCCTGCCCCTATCCTTCGACCACCTGAGCCGTGTCCAGCGGTTGGCGGGGGTAGAACGGGCGGAGCCGCTGATTTTTGGCAAAGTGCTGTGGCGTGCTCCCAACAATCGGATTGAGTCAGTGATTACCTTGGGCTATCAGCCGGATGGGGTGTTATTTCAACCTTGGAACCTGACCCAAGGCCGAGCAACCGAAGTTCAACAACCCTACCGGGCGATCACCGACGTGACGAATCTTCGGAAGTTGGGGCTATCGCGGGTGGGCGATCGGGGCACGGTGGGTTCCACCCCATTGCAAGTGGGCGCGGTGGGCCAGGGGCTGCAATCGATCGTGTTCAGCCCGTTTTTGTTTATGTCTGCCGTTTCGGCCAACAGCCTGCTGAGTGCTGGGCGAGAATCGCGGTTGACCTGTAGTGTGCAGCCCGATGGGGGACTGGATTGTGTGAATCGGGTCAGCCCCAAGCCCACCGGAGCCGATCGCCCTGTGCCACCTCGATCGCTCAATGCATCCGACCCGGTGAACTTTATTTTGGTGCGGGCCAAGCCGGGCAGCTCGATTCCAGACCTCCAGCGCCGCATTGAGGCGGCCTTGCCAGACTCCCGAGCCTTCACCCGCGCGGAGTTGTCCCGCCTCTCGCAAACCTACTGGCGCGATCGAACGGGCGTGGGGTTTATCTTGACCCTTGGGGCGATCGTCGGGGCGATCGTGGGCATCGCGATCGTGGGCCAAATTCTTTACGCCTCCGCCAGCGAGCGCGTCCGCGAATTCGCCACCCTCAAGGCCATGGGCGCTTCCAGTTGGGTTTTGCGCGGCATTATTGTTGAGCAGTCCCTTTGGATGGCCGTCTTGGGATATTTACCCGGCATAGGTCTTTGTGTGGGCGTGGCGCAATTTGCCACCACAGCCGGTGTCGTCATTGCCATTACGCCCCTCAGCGCCTTTTTGACCTTTGGTGTGACGGTGGTGATGTGCGTCAGCTCGGCCCTGTTTGCCATTCAAAAGGTTAATCGCATTGACCCCGCCGTGGTTTTCAAGGCCTAGAAAGAGCCATCATGACCCGGCGATTGCGCTAAGATGCGATCAATCAGTGTGCGCCCCAGTGTGCCCCATCCTTAGCCGTTCATGAGTGATTCATTAATCATGAATCGGTTTTGCATGGGTTGCTACTCGGTCATTCGTGGTTGTTTTCGGTTTTAATGATTCGCAATTCATATCAATCAGCATTCTTGAGTCAATCAAGACAAATCAATTAAAAAATTAATTGGAAACTAATCGATCGCCCCATTACCCAATCTTTGCTTCATTATCGCTTTCTCATTTCTTGAAAATCAGCTTAAGATTGCTTTAATATTACTTCTATATTTTCTCGTTTCTTTCTTGCAATAAAATGCTTTCTCTGATTGCTTTGTTGATCATCATCTTAGTCATTTATTTCATATCTTCCGGCAATTGAGGATCACTCTATGTTTTGATTAACGTTGCTTTTGAGTCGCCTGTGAGTGATTTTTGACCTGTTTTCGGCTTGCTTTTCTCGCTGGGCTATTTTTGTGGCCGCTTCTGAAATTGTCTGTCATGGACGGAAATAAATGACTCCCCGTGGCTGAAACTGGAGATATCGATCGCCTGGAGTCGCGAATTCCCAAAATTTCCCCCAATCCTGGGCAACCTTGAAAATAGACAATTCTAAAATGGAGAGCTATAGACAATTAATGAAGTGGTTAACGGGCCTCCTGTTCCCGATCGCCAAGAACTGATCGATTAGTCACCTCGGCCAGGTCGGTTAACCGCTTACACTAAGCTCTACCCCCACCACCCACCTCGATCGAATCGGTATCATCTCCCATCCTTAAACCAGCCGTTTCCCCCATGACCGCGTCTACCAATTTCACGACTGCGCCCGCTTTAACCGCTCCGGTGTCGCCACCCCTGATCCGTCGCGATCGCTGCCATGAGAGCAAAGGCGATTGTACTTGGGCGATCGACGCGCGGCATGTTGACATGCGCTACAGCGGTGGCGATGAAGCCATCCATGTGCTGAAGGATGTGAGCCTGCGGGTGAAGCGGGGAGACATTCAATTGCTGATGGGGCCGTCGGGGTCGGGCAAAACCACGCTGCTGTCAATTTTGGCGGGCATTTTGACCCCCACTAGCGGCCATGTGGATCTGCTGGGCCAGGCAATTACCCAGTTGGCTCCAAAGCAGTTGGCTAATTTCCGGCTCCAAAATATTGGATTTGTGTTTCAGGGGTTCAATCTGTTTCCGGCTCTGTCGGCGGCGGAAAACGTGGAAGTGGCCCTGAATTTAAAGGGCATTCGCGGCCCCCAGGCTAAGAAGATGGCGCGAAAGTTGCTCGATCGCGTGGCCTTGAGCCATCGAGCGGATCATCTGCCCAAGGTGATGTCGGGTGGGGAAAAACAACGGGTGGCGATCGCCCGGGCCTTGGCGGGCCATCCACCGCTGATTTTGGCCGATGAACCAACGGCCGCGTTGGACTCCCGCAATGGTCATGGGGTGATGGAACTGTTGCGGAGTTTGGCCAAGGAAGATGGCAGCACGATCGTGATTGTGACCCACGATCCCCGAATTATGGATATTGCCGATCGGGTGGCCCACTTGGAAGATGGCGAATTGAGCAATTGAACTGAGCAATTAAGCTGAGTAATTGAGCTGAGCAATTAGGGGCAACTCCGCACGGGTTTTGGCTATTTGCCCAACTTGCCCATGGCGCGATCGGCTTCTTGCTGTAACTGTTGGCGACCGTTGCGAATGACCCGCAGCATGTCGCCCAGTTGTCGCTCAATGCTGCCCAAGACCCGATCGGCATAATCATCGGCCCCATCTTGGATGGCTTCGCATTCCGAAATGGCGGCCCGCCGCATTTCTTCCAGCTCAGCGGCGGCGGCCTGGCGCGTCTGGTCTAATTCATTCAGCAGCCGATCGCGTGCGGCCTGGCATTCTTCTTCCACTTGCTGCCGAATGGAGTCCGCCTCCAGTTGGGCATGGCGCACCAGCTCCGTTTCGGAAATGGCGCGGGCGGCCTGCTGTTTGGCCCCTTCGATGATGTCTTTGGCCTGCTGCTGGGCTTCAAAGAGAATTTGCTCCCGTTGCCGCACGATCGCCTCGGCCTCCCGAAAGGCGGCGGGCAAATTCAGCCGCACCGAATCCAGTTGGTCCAGCAACACTTCCTCATCCACCAAGGTGCGTCGCCCGAAGGGAATACGGGGACTGTCCAGCACAATTTCTTCGAGCCGATCGAGGGCCCGTTGCACATCAAAACCGCTCGATCGCCCCTGGGGACTCGCCGCCGATTGCGTCTCATTCGCTGCTGGTTCCGCCGCCGAAGCTGCCGAATCCGCTACGGGCTGGGGGGCGAAACCAGAGGCATCTGAGGAAAACATCGCTGAATCTCCGCAACAACAGGATCGGGAACGAGGCGATCGACCGGGCCACCAAAGCGGGCGATCTCTTTCACCAGGCTACTACTCAAAAAACTATACTCATTGCGCGTTGCCAAAAAGACGGTCTCGATCGCCTCGGAGAGCGTCTTGTTGGTATGGGCCATTTGCAGCTCGTACTCAAAATCCGACAACACGCGCAATCCCCGTAATAATACGGTTGCCTTTTGTTGTCGAGCGTACTCCACCGTCAAACCATTGAAGGTATCGACCTTAACATTGCTTAAATGGCTGGTCGATCGCTCAATCAGTTCAATCCGTTGGGCAACCTCGAACAGGGGTTGTTTATTGGGATTGCGCAACACCGCCACAATCACCTGATCGAACAGTTGGCAGCCTCGCTCAATGATATCCAAATGCCCCAAGGTGATGGGGTCAAAACTCCCCGGATAGATCGCCCTGACACCCATATGGTCTCTGCTCTAGCTCAATTGGATCAGAAAATTCAGAGGACTTAGCAAATTTACTTCAGGAATTGGGGTTCAGCATTCACGGAGTCTGCACCCGTTCTAGATATTGCGCCGTCAGCAGATAAGCCCCATTGGCAAACCGAATGGCCCAACAGTTCCCGGGCCGGCAACCCAATACCGTTCCCAAGTCCCCGATCGTCAAAACCGACGGCGGACGCAACATGGGCATGGGTTCCGCCGTTTTGACGTAGGGCGGCAGGGCCACAAGCCGCACCCGATCGCCCGCGGCCAGGGTGAAACGGTCAGAGTCTTGCAATTCGCTCATAGGTCAGGAATCAGGTTAGGACACGGGTTTGCACGCGGGTCGGGACTGGAGTTGAGGTCTGAATCGGGATGTAAATCGGGATTGGAATCGAGAGCTGGCAAATTGGGATGGCTGAATGAAAACTCAACCGAACCCGATCGCCCCTTCCCCCCGTCCAGACTAGCACCCGGCTTTCAGTGGCTGACCCGTCGCAAACGAATCGCCCCTAGCGCCTATCGCAAGCCGTTATCGCAAGCCAGTATCGCAAGCTGGCATCGCAAATTTGTATTCTTGCTTTCAGTTGTTTGCGCCGGTTGATTGCCCACCGGTTTTGCCATGATGGTCGATCGCCCTTTGCCCGCCGAACCTACCAAGCTCCCAAGGTTTCGGTGCTTAGACCTGCTGCGGGGTCTGGCGATCGCAGCCATGATCTTGGTGAACAATCCGGGCAGTTGGGCCCAGGTTTATCCCCCCCTGCTCCACGCCGAGTGGCACGGCTTCACGCCCACAGATTTGGTCTTTCCGCTGTTTTTGTTCGTGGTTGGGGGAGCCATGGCCTTCTCCTTGGGGCGCGTGGCGGAAAAGGCCCCACTCGATCGCCCCCAACAGCGGCAAATCCATCGCAAATTGCTGCAACGGGTGCTGATTTTATTTGGCTTAGGCTTAGCCCTGAATGCCTCCACCCTGTTGATGCGGACTTGGTTTGAAGGGGCCCCGCTCCTCTGGGAAAAATGGCGAATTTTGGGTGTTTTGCAGCGGATTGCCTTGGCCTATGGTGCTTCGGCGCTCCTGGTTTTGCACTGCTCTCGGCGGGCCCAAGCGATCGCCGTGGCGGGCCTGTGGTTGGGCTATTGGGCCCTGTTGAGCACCACGCCGCTTACGCCTGATGGTTCGATCGTCGGTTGGGTCGATCGAACCCTGCTCGGCGCAAGTCATCTCTACCAACTCACCCTGAATCAACAAACCGTGGCCTTTGACCCGGAAGGACTGTTGAGCACCCTTCCCGCGATCGGGTCTACCCTAGCGGGCTATTGGGCGGTGCAGTGGCTGAAAACCCAGCCCATCAAAGCCCTCACCGCCTGGCGCTTGACGGGGGCCGGCGTAGGGGCGATCGCCCTGGGTCGCCTCTGGGATTTGGCGCTACCGCTGAATAAGCAACTTTGGACCAGTTCCTATGCGCTCTATGCCGCCGGTTGGTCGATCGTCTTGCTCGCAGGGTGCTATGCCCTCACGGAAATCCGGCGCGCCCACGGCATTAGCCGCCCCTTTGAAATTTTTGGGATGAACGCAATCACGGCTTTTGTGGGTTCCGGGTTGGTGGGTCGGCTGCTGAATCGCACCCACATTGGCAGCGGCCCCGATGCCCCCAGCACCTACCAATGGCTCTATCAAACCCTGTTCGCTTCCTGGGCGGGCCCCATGAGCGGCTCGCTGCTGTTTGCGATCGCGATGGTGCTGCTGTGGTGGTTGGCCATGTATGGGTTCTATCGCCGGGGCTGGTTTCTGAAGGTTTGAGGCTTGAGACCGCGACGAGTATGGGCTGGCAACGTTGAGAATTGGGGAATTTGCAGAGCAATTAGCAACCCGATCGACCCGATCGTCGCGCCTCATTTCCCACTCATCTGGGACTCATCTTGCCCGCCTACCTTGGTAAATGTGGACAGGCAACCCAGCAACTCCAACCAGCGCGATCGCCTCAAACCTTGTTGTGTAGAGACCCTGTGGATTCCTCAGGGGTGCTGCCTTGCCGTCGCCACGCCAGGTTTCTCAGTGTCACCCAATCTTTAGGTTCCAAGGACTGAATGGTTATGAAACGGACTGTTGTAGCGTTGGTTTTGGCTATGAGCGCGATCGCCCCGGTTGCTGCCATGGCCGTTGCACAAACCCCCTCTGCCACCCTAGCCCAGCAAAGCCGCGTCACCCTGCCCAAACAGTCAACCAGGGTGCTCAAGTCCGGAAACTTCATGGCCCTGGAGCATCCCACCCAAGGCACAGCCCGAATCGTGATGGAAGGCTCTCAGAAAATTCTGGAATTTGGCAATAACTTCCGCAGTGACAGCGGCCCAGCTCTGAGGGTGGTGTTGCATCGATCTGCCCGACCGGGAATGCAACTAACGGAAGGCCAATACGTGGTGTTGAGTGCGTTGCAAAAAACCTCCGGTTCCCAACGTTACGTGATCCCCAACAATCTCAATTTGGCGCAATACCAATCCGTGGCCATTTGGTGCCAACAGTTCAATGCCACCTTTGGGGCCGCAACGCTGAACTAGAATTCCGTTGATTTTGAAGTTGTGAATCAGAGCCATACCCAACCCAATTGGCATCCAGCGATTTAGCACAATGTCGCTCATGGCTAAGTAGCTAATGGCCAAGTGATTAGTGGCCAGGTGATGAGCGGCCAGTGCCAATGGATCGTCAACGGATTAAGTAATCGGCCAGGGTTTGGGCATGGTTCCACCATCGGGGGCCGCCCACCCAGTTGCGGGAAGGCAAATGCCCGATCGGGGCATCGGCTCGAAACTGAAAGGTCTCGTCTCGGGTGTCGGAGCGGCTGCCGGGCCAACCCACTGTCTGGCAAAACTGGTTATAGTCCCGGCTTTGAAGGATCAGGCGGCTTTGGATCATCAGCCCAAAGCGGCCGTGGCTGTAGTGCATCCACAGCAGGTCGATCGCCAGCAAATCGGGCCGGCTGAGGCGGGGAATGTCGCCCACTTGCACAAAACGCCGTCGCCCGTCCAGTTGCTGACAGAGCAGTTGGCGGGTTAGTTCGTCGGCCTGTTGCCATTCCCCGGTGGCTAAGAGCCGCTCTAGGGGGTGGTAATCGAGGCCCACCACGGACACCACCACGCCCCGATCGCACAGGGGAGTTTTGACCAGTCGGGATGGCAACAACCGATTTAGCCAAGGGGGTTGGGGCGCGGACAGGCTGGGCAAGGGGCGAAAGGGCGGCTGGTTGCTGCTGCCCAAGCCGGTTTGGGTGGGCACTTCGTGGCTGGGCAGTCGTAGGGGAAAGGTGGTGATGGTGGGTTGGTCGTTGGGGGATGCGGCGGGCCGATCGACTCGTGCTCGTTGCTTTTCGGGGGTTGGCGCTGGCTGGGGCGATCGATCCAAAGCGGCCAACATGTCGGCGGCGGTGGCGTAGCGCTGACCGGTGGCTCGGGTAACGGCGCGATCGAGCACCGTCCCCAATCGGGGCGGGATCGTGACCCTTGGGGGCAAAAAATCTCGCCAAACCCAAGCATCGCTGGTGCTGTCGCGCAGCATGAAGGGCGACACCCCCGTTAGCAACCGCAAGCAGGTAACACCCAAGCTATAGAGATCGCTGGCGGGCAGAGCTTTGCCGGCCAGTTGCTCCGGGGCGATATATTCCGGGGAGCCAATCACCGTGCCGGTTTTGTCCCACCAATAGGGATCAATCACCTTGGCGATGCCGAAGTCGATCAGCACCATTCGCCGATCGCTCAGGCGGCGAATGAAGTTGCTGGGCTTGATGTCCCGATGCACCACGCCGCGATCGTGCACGAATTGCAAAATTGGCAACACATCCCGCAGCAAGGCTTCGACTTTGCGAGCAGACCAAGGGCCGCCCAGGGCTTCGCGATTCAGGGTGGGCCCTTCGATCCATTCCTGCATTAAATAAATGGTTTGGTCAGCTTCCACAAAGTCCAAAAACTGAGGAATTTGGGGATGGGATCCGAGATCGGCCAACAGGCGAGCTTCGCTGGTGAACAGGCGACGGGCTTTGGGATCTTCCGCAAAGGAACCCACCAACTGTTTGATCACGCAGGGGGGGCGATCGGGCTGGGTTAGGTCTTTGGCCAAAAAAGTGTAGCCAAATCCACCGCGTCCGATCGGGGATTGGGGCAAGTAGCGATCGCCCAGCCGCAGCGGTCGGCCACAGGCAGCACAGTTCGCTGCATGATCGTCATTTTCGGGGGCCGTGCAACGGGAGTTTAAGCAGTAGCTCATGACGGGGGATGTGGATGCAAACCAGGATCTGAATCTTGGTGGCTGCTGAGTTCACCGATTAACCAATAGGTGATCATTTCGCCTTTGCCCTTCACAGCAATTGTGCCCCGTTGCTCCAAGTGGAAATAGCTGTGCAGGCGATCGAAGGCCGCTTGGCTGACTTGAATTCGCCCCGGCTGCCCCAGGGTTTCCATCCGGCTGGCCACATTCACCGTGTCGCCCCAGAGGTCATAGACCAGCTTTTTCATCCCAATCACCCCGGCTACGGCGCTGCCGCTGTGGATGCCAATTCGCAACCGAAAAGGGCTGCCATCGGGCTTGCGATATTGCCCGATCGCCTGTTGCATGGCCAGGGCTAAATGGGCGATCGCAAAGGCGCTGTTCGATCGGGGCTTGGGCACACCGCCCACCACCATGTAGGCATCCCCGATCGTCTTGATTTTTTCCAGGCCGTATTGCTCCACCAGATCATCAAAGGTGCAAAACACATCATTCAGGAATTGCACCACCACCGTTGGCGGGTGCTGGGCGGCAAAGCTGGTGAAATCCACGAGATCCGCAAACAAAACGGTCACATCGTTGAAGGTTTCCGCCACGGTTTGGGAGCCGCTGGCCAGTTGTTCCGCCACGCCAGCGGGCAAGATGTTGTGCAACAGGTCGTTGATGCGATCGGTCTGGGCCGCCAGTTCAGCCGTGCGGCGGGCCACGCGCTGCTCTAGTTCACGGTTGAGGGCCGCGAGCGATCGCGCCGATCGGGAGCGCTCGGATTCCGCCGCCGACAGCACCATCGAAGTAATCGTGATTACGCCCAAAAAGGCCTGCAAAAACAGCACCGCCTGTTGGGTGCTGCTGGCTTTGGCCACAAAGGGGCCCATCCCAAAGGCCGTGCCCCCGATCGCGATCGCTGAAATCAGAAATGACCCCACCGCTGCGGCCCTTGGCCCAAACTGCATCCCCGCCCACACCACCAGGGGAAAGGGCAAATATTCCAAAGGATAGCGAGCAATATCCGCCTCCGTTTGGGCCCAAAAGACAATGCCGCTACTGCCGAGTAATAGCCCGAGCCAAAGGGTGCGCAGGAGCGATCGGCGCGTGCTTTTGTGTCGGCGCAGGCGGGTGATTCGTTGCCAATCTTGTTGCTGGAGTTGGGCCACCATCAAAATCAGCGGCACAAAGACCAATATCCCCATGGCATCGCCCAAAAACCAGCCCCAACGCACCGTCGCAAACTCCGACCAAGGCAAGTTGCCGGTTAAGCACAGGGCCAACACACCGCAGGTGCAATTAATTTGGGGGGCAATTAGCACACCGCTGACCAAAAACTTCAGCACATTCGACACGCGATCGAACACATTGCTGCCCCCCAGCCGCCGAAACAGCCACACCCCAAGAACAGCCTGAACCGTTGCGCCCGTGCAGCCAAACAGTCCCAACAGGGGAATGGTGATCCCTGAGTGGATCAGGTCATAGAAATTGATGCCGATGGCGATCGCCGGCCACAGCCGAAAACCACCCAACATCAGGGCCGCTTGGGCAATGCCGGCCGAGGGCCAAACCGCCGTGCCAATTTGGTGCAACCCCGGCAGGGACACGGCCACATAGGCCGCGAGTCCGTAGGCGATCGCCACCACAATAATAATTGACCCGACCAGTTCTCCTCGGGAGCCGGGTTGCGCAAGTTTCCCAAATTTAACCAGCCAGCGATGATTCAAAATCCGTTGGGCGCTTGCTTGGGGAGCCTAGTGGGGAGGGAGCGATCGGGGGTGGATCGGACGCAATGCTAATGGAGATCCTAATGCGAGAAACGCTGAAGCATCGATCAAGGCCGGCGCTGGAAAATCGGGATAAGGACGATGAGTTCCTGGATTAGTTCATGAGCGGGGCATTTTCAATCATGAATTAGGTCTCATGAGTGGGGTCACGAGTTGAGTAATTGGATTGGGTGATTGGGTTGGGTAATTGAGATTGGCCGATCGCCCAAAATGGCCATCACCAAACGGCCACAATCAAGATGGCTATCAGATTCAATAGCAGTTGACAGAACACCAAGCCTTGGGGATGATGGTAAATCGGCGCTTAGTCAGCCAACGACGACCTAGCGACCCCCGATCGCCCCGCTTGTTTGAAACGGCTGCGATCGCGTCGCGTTGCAATCTTGCTCGGATCGGGTCGAGCAAAAGCCAGCCTCCGCGCCAGCTACCCGTACGGCAACCCTCATTTTCGGAACTTCCATGGCCTACGCAATTGTTGAAACCAGCGGCACACAACTTTGTGTCGAACCGGGTCGTTTCTATGACGTGAACCGGGTGTTCGCAGAAGTAGACGAAACCGTTACGCTCGATCGCGTTCTGTTGGTTCGCGACGGCGAAACGATCGACATCGGCGCACCCACCCTCGAAGGGGCCACCGTCACCGCCAAAGTGCTGCGCCACTTCCGCGGCCGGAAGATTATTGTTTATAAGATGCGCCCCAAAAAGAAAACCCGCAAAAAGCAAGGTCATCGCCAAGAATTGACCCGTTTGGTGATTGAGTCGATCACCTACGGTGGCAAGACC
This sequence comes from Limnothrix sp. FACHB-406, assembly GCF_014698235.1. NCBI lineage: Bacteria > Bacillati > Cyanobacteriota > Cyanophyceae > Pseudanabaenales > Pseudanabaenaceae > Limnothrix > Limnothrix sp. FACHB-406. The sequence continues at coordinate 63,133 of NZ_JACJSP010000016.1, forward strand.
GTTGCGGCGGAATAAATCGATCGGGAATTGCTTTGGTTCATCTCCATCAGCCCGCTGGTGGTTGCATGGGCCAAGGCGCGATCGAGTGGCAGCCCCCACAGTAGCGAAATTCAACCGAAGTTTTTAGAGGTAGCTCGTCATGGCTCATAAAAAAGGGACAGGTAGTACTCGTAACGGTCGCGACTCTAATTCCAAGCGCTTGGGTGTGAAGCGCTACGGCGGTCAAATCGTCCGCGCTGGAAACATCCTGGTGCGTCAACGGGGCACTCAGTTCCACCCCGGCAACAATGTGGGTCGCGGCAACGATGACACCCTGTTCGCCTTAGTGGATGGTGTGGTGACCTTCGAGCGTCGCGGCAAGAGCGGCAAAAAGGTCAGCGTTTATCCCGCTGCTGCTGCTGTCGAAGCCTAGGGACTTTCTCCGTCTCTCAGCATCGCTCATTAGATTGACCTTTGAGGGGCGATCGAGCGATCCAGGATCAGAACATTCAGCCATCATTGGGCGAATTTTTTGAACTCTGGATCTAAGGCTTGATCGCCCCTTAAGTCATGGCTGGATCGATTGCGGCTCCCAACCCGATCGCCCTAGGCAAGGGGCTTAAGCCCCTTGTCCCTCACGACTTCGCAACGGCAATGTCAGGGTTTTGGGCGATTTGACAACAGACCCCAAGGCCCCTTGCCCCTCACGATTTTGCAGCGACAGAACAGGGAGTTGGGGGATTGGGCCACGGCTCCTAGTCCACCAGCCGCTTAATTTCCCCGCAAACGCGATAAAACTGTCCCCGGGCCGATTCCCGCAACTCGCTCACCACATACTTAGCGCCCTCTTCGCGCACATTGCGGGGAAACTGCACATTCCAATCGGCATGGTAACCAGGGGACAAAACCCGCACTCGCAACTTGTCCCGATCGCGCACACATTGCACCACGATGCCTTCGCCGGGACTGCTGACCCGTTCCACCACATCCGAAACCGCCGTGCCTTCCCCTTGGGGTGCAAGAATTTCAGCCGGTGCGGGGATTTGCCCCTGCTGGGCCGCCTCGATCGCCTCGGGACTCACATCCAAACAAGCCAAATAGCCATTGGTCGTCACCAAATACAACCGGCGATCGTGCCATTGCATAGACAGGGCCGATCCGCAGCCGCTTGCTAACTTCCAAAGCCGTGTTCCGGTGCGATCGAAACAATAAATTGACGAGCAATTATCCCCCGCAAAAATATATTGCCCCGCCGCATCAGCCGCACAAGAATAAACCGCTGAATCGCACTGGCATTGGGTTAATAATTCGCCCTGCTTGCTGAACTCATAAACCAATTTACTGCTCGTGCCTGCATAAACCGTGGAGCACCCTTGCCAACCAAATAGCACAGAGCCTTTGGTGGGTTGTTGCCATTGCACGCGCCCTTCCAAAAAGTCATAGCAGGTGATGCCATTGCTGTGACCGTGGTAGATTCCTTGGTCATCACAACGCACCATCCAACCGGCTTGGCCCGTGGAAAGCCTAGTCCAATTGCGCTCTTCATCTTCCGGGTGAAACAGCGCCACCTGACCATTTTGATCGGAAACGCCTAGCCATCCGTCATAAATATCGAGCCAATAAATGTCGATGTTTTCTTCAATTTCATAGGCCAGTCGTGGCAGTTTTCCCGACAAGTCATAGACATTGCCGTCATCGCAACCGGCATAGAACCATAAATCATCGGCTACCAAACATTTCACACCGTCGGGTAGCTGAAATTGATTGAGAACTTGGCCTTCCAAGTCAAGAGCAAACACTTGGCCCGATTGATTGCCTACCCAACAGGCGGTGGGGCCGATGAAAATGCCAAAGGCGGCGGCTCCGGAGTTGAATTGCCACAGCACGGGGGCCGATCGGGCGGTGGAGCGACTGCTGGTGACCTGGCGGCGCGTGACGGAACGCTTGGGCCGGCCCCCTTGCACGGCGGGTTCATAGCCCTTGCGCAGTTTTTCTTGAATCTTTTTTTGGGCAGCGGCCTGGGCTTTTTCGGGGGTGGGATAGTCCTGGGTTTGCAGCCGTCCAGAATCCCCGATTCGGCCGTAGCGGATGCTGACGGTGGTGTCTTGCACCGTGACTTCATAGAACTTGTGGGATCCGCCGTCGGCTTCTGACAGCTCCAGGTAGGTGACGGAATGGCTCATGGGGGGGCTGAGGGAGAGTTGAAATCTGCCCGATCGGGAAGACTTGCTCCAACCTAGCTTCTGTGGATGGGTTGATCAACTGATTGCCAATGGGGGGCAATTTGGACGGCAGGATGACTGAATTCCCCGATCGCGCCACCCGATCGCGCTACCCGATCGCGCCACCTGATCGCGTCACCCGATCGCCTCAAATACCTCAAAGGGCCGATTGACTCAGCCAGGCGATCGCCTCGCGAATCCACCGCTCTGGATCGCCTTCCTTGCTGAGGGCGGTTTGCTGGCCCACGGCCTCCAAGGCTTGGGTCACTTCCCGATCGCTGTAGCCCAGAGCCAGAAGGGTCATTTCCACATCTTCCCGCACCAGCCCCACCGGCCCGGCCGCGGGCGTGGTGGACAGCCCCGACTGATCGCGCCATTCCGCCAACTTGGTCTTTAGTTCTAGGGCGATTCGGCCGGCGGTTTTGGGGCCAATGCCGGGGGTTTTTGCCAGCAGGTTGGCGTTGCCGCTGACGATCGCTTGGATTAGCACCGGTAATTCCAGGCGATCGAGCAGGGCGATCGCCAACTGCGGCCCCACGCCATTCACGGCAATCAGTTGACGAAACAGATCCCGCTCCGCCACCGTGGCAAACCCAAATAGCAACCATCGATCGTCTCGCAGTTGCAAATGGGTGAAAACCTGTACCGTTTCGCCAATCATCCATTCCATGGTCGATCGGGGCAACAGTTGCACTTCATAGCCCACCTGAGCCACATCCAACAGCCCGATCGCCCGATTGCCCTGCACCTGAAGGGCTACAACCTGACCACGCAACGATCCAATCATTCGCGCCTCATTCGCGCCTATTTACCCACCATCACCGGCCGCACCGGTCGGGGCCGCTCCGTCACCGTCGTGGGGCCACAGCTCCGGTATTCATAGGCATCGCAGGGCGCATAGCAATTGTTGGGCCGCCAGCATTCAGAAGCCCACAGTAACGGCCGCCACAGGCAGGAGCCATCTGGGCATTCCTGCAAAGCCGGTGACAACAACTGCAACACGATGAGATAGGACACCACACCCATGAATATGCGCGTACCGACAAACATTGCAATTCACCTCCTCTGTTAGGGCTATTGCTAGGGCGATCGATTGGGGCCATCCTACCCTAATCGTCCTAGCGGGTTCGAGGGAGTTTCGCCACCCATTGGGGCCAGAACTCCCGGATGGTTTCAGGCTTGAGCTTAGGCAGGCTTGAGCTTAGGCAGGCTTGAGCTTAGGCAGGCTTAAGCTTAGGTTTGAATCACCGGAATTTTTGCAGCACTATTCAACGCCTCTAGGGCTTCTTCAGTGCGTTCTTCTCGTTTCAGCTCGGTGAGATCGCCATTCAGGGCATGATCTAAATTCTGATTTAAATCATCATTGCGGTCAGAGTTGCGGTCAGGATTGCGGTCAGGGGTTCGATCTCCACTGCGCTGACTGCTTGGATCCTCTTTGCGATCGCCAGGATCGGGCGGAACCACCGAATCTTCCGGTTCATGCTCCACCACAAACACATTGGAATAAAGATTTGCAATCACTTGCTTGCCCTGCTGAGTCAGGCGCAAATATTCCAATGCATCTTTCACATAGGGAAAAACACCATTCCAATAGAATTTGGGATAGTTTTTGCGCAGATCACCCGGGTGGGCATAGCCTAAATATTGATTGGTGCCAGTTTCTTCAAATTCGTAATAAAGTGCGCTGATTTTATTCAGATAGCGCGGATCGGACAATTGACCAATTAAATCTGAAGCCCGCACCATGCCTGGATAGTTCAGGGTGTCTTGGTGATCTTCTTCCTTGGGAACCGGGAAGCGGGTGAGTTCAATGTTGCGCTCGATCGCCTCGGAGTCAATTAATTTGTGACCCCCAAAGCGTTCCTTTATAAACATTTTGGCGCGATCGACATGGTAGGGCGTGAGGCTGGCATCGGAGGCCCCCGGCCGCAGCTTCACCAACTCATCTCCGCGGCCGGTGGCGTAGTAGCGGCCATTGTCTAGGCGACAAACCCCTTTGACATAGCCAATGTCGTGACAGAGCAGGGAGATGATGAAATGCAGCCAATCTTCTGGCGACACGCCCCCTTCGCGAATATGTTTGCCCCGGATCACTTCCTGGCCCACCAGGGTGACCAGGATGGTGTGTTCCACGTCGTGGTAAAGCGCGTCACTGTTGGCAATATTTTCGAGGGCCATGTTGCCGGCCCAGCCAATGATGTCTTCGTACTCCGGTTTCCAGCCGCCGTAGGTACGCCGATAGCCCTCTTTGAGGCGATCGACAAATGCATCAATCAGAATTTCCGTGGCGTTAAACAACATAGGCGAGGGGGTCGCGGGAGGCGATCGCAGCGCATCCGTTGGAATCCGAGTCGATTGTAACTGAGTCTGAGAGTGGCTTGCCGTTGTTGAGTAACGGTTTGCCCATCAGCGCGGCCCTAGCCTAAGGCTTTGGGAACCGGTTTGGGGGCAACGGCGATCGCCCTGGGGGGTGCGAGATCCATGGGGGACGGGCATTCATCCGGGGCCACGAGTCAGGGTCACGAGTCAGTTTTGCAACCAAGCGATAAACTGGATGGACGGAGAGTGTAGGCGAGGCGGTTGCGGATGACGAGCCTGTGCTTGCTTGGGCTGGCTGTGGCCGGTTCAAGGGGCGATCGGTCGTCATCTGAGGAAAGTCCGGGCTTCCGAAAGACCAGGCTTGCTGGGTAACGCCCAGTGCGAGCGATCGTGAGGATAGTGCCACAGAAAAATACCGCCGAGCCACCGAGCCGCTTAAAAATTCCCCACCCAAACTGTCCCACTTTGCTGCGGCAGAAGATTGTTTTCGGTGACTGAATTGTTAACGGCTCTGACTCGGTAAGGGTGCAAAGGTGCGGTAAGAGCGCACCAGCAGCATCGAGAGGTGCTGGCTCGGTAAACCCCGGCCGGAAGCAAGGTGAGGGGCAAGGGTTGGTCTTTTTCCTGTCCCGCTTTGAGAACCGCTTGAGGCGATCGGTAACGATCGTCCCAGATAGATAACCGCCCATTGATTGGCCCTTGGCGTGTGGCTTGCTGTGCTCCGAGGCCAATTGAGGACAGAACCCGGCTTACGTCCTGCCTCTCCTTTTAATTTGTTGTCCAGAAGCGTTCATGGGTTCGTTGGCATCAACCGTATTAAGCTATCCCCGCCGACAACGGGATCTCGAAGCCCTGTTATCGCGCATGGGGTTGGATGAGGGGGCAACTGTCGATTGGGTGTTGCTCGATCGGGCCCTGACTCACCCCACGGCGGATTCCCAAACCAACTACGAACAGTTGGAATTCGTGGGGGATGCGATCGTGCGGACGGCGGCGGCCGAATTGCTGTGGGAAACCTATCCCGATTGGCCCGTGGGCGAAATGGCGGCGGCGCGGGCCATTTTGGTGAGCGATCGGATGTTGGCGCGAATTGCCGACACCTATAATCTGGAGCGCTACCTGATCATGGGCGGCAGCGCGGCTCGGGATTTGGAAGGGCGGCAATCGCGCTTGGCCGATGCTCTGGAAGCAACCATCGGAGCCTTATATCTTTCGGTGCGATCGCTGGATTTGGTGCGGCCTTGGCTCGATGACCATTTTCGAGCGATCGCCCACCAGGTGCGCAACGACCCGGCCCGCCAAAACTACAAGGCAGCCCTCCAGGAATGGACTCAAGGGCGCTACAAATCCTTGCCGGAATATCGAGTGCGGGAACTGAGCGCTGTCCATGGGGATGTGCAGCGCTTTGAGGCCCAGGTTTGGTTCCATGGCCGTTGTTTGGGCCAAGGCCGCGGTCGATCGCGCAAGTTGGCGGAACAGGCCGCGGCCCAAGAAGCCTTTTTATGGCTGTGCGATCGGGATGATTTGCCCAGTGATTTACCCGGTGATTTACCCAGCAATTTGCCAGGCCCTTTACCGGGCGATCAATCAAGCAATTCACCTGGTGATGCGCCCGGCGATCGCGAATGATCGCGAACATTAGGCTGACTTGCGCATCCATTGTTTAAATTTCTGCTTGAATTTCCGTTGGGCCCGCTCCCATAAACTCGGAGGCGCATTATGGGCCCGGGGGCGACCGACCAAGCGGGGGCGCTGCTGCGGATGCTTGAGGTAGCGGTAGTGCAAGAAGGTGTCGCGATAGGGAAAGGTGATGTTTTCGCCCGCGCAAACCCTGGAAAATAGGGACGACGATAGACCGATGTAGTGCAAATAAAGCAGGGGGCGATCGCGATCGAACACTTGCCCCGATCGCTCCACAAAATGTTTTGAAGTGACGCTATTGCCCGTGACCTTTTCCTTGGGCCAATGGTGCGCACAGTTATGAACCTTGAGGTTCGATCGCATCACCAAATAGTTCAACAGTGCCTGATCGGCCGATCGGGGATAGAGCACATCTGACTCGCCGGCCTGAAGCTGTTTCAACAATTCATCGCAGCGATCGAGGGTCAGCACGCCTCGCTTGGTGGCATACAGCCCCGAACAAAACAGCGATTGCTGCATTTGCTCCGGTGAAAACAGCGATTGCAACAGAGGACTCGCCACCCGATACACATGGGCGGGGTCTTTGTACTGAAAATCGTAGGTGACCCAATCGGCGGTTTCCAAGGCCGCAAACCAGGGCGCGAGGGGCTGGAGCACTAAGGTATCCGCATCCAGATAAATGAATCGATCGAACGGGCCATCGAAGGCCGCTAACCGCCGTCGCCCGCCCATGGTGCGCCCATAAAGATTCGGTTCTTGTTCATAAAGCTGCAAGGCCAGGGGGGTGGCTTCAATGACGGATTTGGAAAATTGATCCCAGTGGGCAATTAAGTCCCAATCTTCCAAAATTTGCACGTGGGGCCAGTCGGCCAAGACGGTTTTCAGGCGATCGATCCGATGGTCATAGGGACAAACCAGCACTGGATAAGGACTGCCATCGGCCAAGCGGCCGCCGTTGGCTTCAACGCTGTTCAAAAAGGCAATGAGCTGATCCAGAACCACATCGTTGGCTAATGTGTAGAGACCATCCATAAAAATTCCCCCCCGGGTCTTTGTGAATCCGATCGCGTTTGGGATCGCTACTCTGTGGAAGCCACCCGATCGCGCCTCCTTCAGGTTTAACCGATCGCCCCTGGGATCACCGCGCTGGCCATTCGGGGGCTGTGACCCCATAAGGTGATGTGAGGTGATGATTGATCGATCGACTGAGACCGAGAGCAGCAGCACTCTAGAATTGATTACAATTGATAGAGAGTCATTGAGAGGGCGCTGATGACGCTACTAGAATTGCAAAATCAGGCGTTACAGCAAGTAGGGCAGGCATTAGCCACTGCTATTGCTATCTAGTCCAATGGTATCCATGCTCAAAACAATAATCGCCGCTTCCCATAGCGTGATCAGATTGCTTTAGCGATCAGGTTGAGTTTGCCCATCCTACCAACTCCTAATTCGGTGTTTGCTCTTGGTCTGATATCGTACTTGGTAGGGCTAAAAAGTAAATAGAAGGAACTGATTCAATCTAGCAGAAGAGGCTATGAAGCAGTAATGATGTCATCAACTAAGTCATGGGCAGTTTTTATTGGAGTAGCTATAGTTGACGCAGTTTTACTCGTCAAGCTACTAACCACCCAATTTGCTACAGGTCTCCTGCTCGCTATTATTGCCATCACAACCCTCTTAATCTTTTCTTTTTGGCTTGAGGACGTAACAAAATCTAATTTCAGTAGAGATGAACAACAGATTGCGCTGAGCGATATCAGTTCGAGGTTAAAGACAACTGAGGATAATTTGATAGAGGCCCAAGCCAAGATTGAGTCTAATGAGGACAAGATCGACAATCTACTATTACTCTCAATGGGTTCTGGCACGTACACAAGCTTAAAGAAAATAGCTTCAGGTGATTTTGGCAAATATCATAAAAAGCCTAATGGAATTCTAGATCGCGAACTTCGTTATCTTCGTGTCATTGGTTATATAGAGGTGAAAGACAATGTTATTGGCAGAATTCCTGAGCACGGTGAAAATTTGTCAGAGTACGTGTGGACAACTGAAACGGGCAGAGACTTTGTTAATTTGCGCGAGTCAGTAGAACAGCGCAAGAGCGAGTAAGGCGAGCACTGCTCACTGCTATCTAGCCCAATGCTACCCATGCTCAAAACAATGATCGCCACTTCCCAAGGTGTGATCGAATTGCTTTAGCGATGGGTTATTAGGTGTAGGTGGGTAATACTCACCCGATTGACTGTCTAATAATCCACATTTGCTTGCGGTCTAAGGCGGTCTTCTGATTAAAATTCAGTGCAGATAAGATTTATTGGAGATCTGATATGAACCCGGTTCAAGCATTTTCGGCTGTGAGTGGTAGCAGCGGTATGCTAGGTGGAATTATTGGGTTACTACGTCAGAAAAAGCAGCAGTCCCATGAGCGAAAGATCATGAAATTTCGTAAGGAGATGATGGAGCTTCAAATCATTGATAACTCCAATTTACGAGATCAGTTTGTTGAGCAGTTATTGCTTGATCGCTTCCTTGCCCCCATCGAGAAAGCCCAATTCAAGATTCAGGAAACTGCGAAACAATCTCAATCTTTGGCAAGATTATTGGGAATTTACTATAAAGATCATGGAATTCCTAAAGAAAAAGCACCAGAAATTTGCTCTGAATTTCGTTCGCTCGCAATTCGCTTAACCAAAGTTGAGTCTTTAGAAGATCTCAAAATTTTGTATGAAGCAATTACAATTTTTGTTCAAGAAATCTCAATTTACAAACATCGTGAAAATAAATATTCGATTGAATATTTCGTGGAATCTAAAATTCTTCATAAGTTAAATGACTGCATTGCAGACTATAACAATTTTCAGCGCAGGCTTGAGATGTATAGCAGTATTGACTTTCAGATTGCCACTCAGAAAGCCTTGCCCGAAAGGAGTAGTTAGCAGGCCATCACTATCTAGCCAAACGGTATCCATGCTCAAAACAATGATCGCTGTTTCTCGCAATGCGATCAAATTGCTCTAGAGATCGACTATATCGACTATTAGGTGTAGGTAAACAATACTTACTCTACAGACTAAAGACGGCTTAGGCTAGCATACAAAGGTAAATCAGACCGCAGATGATCCGTGAGGAAAATTCGATGCAAATTACTCTGAACCTACCTGATAGCCTTAGTCAGGCAGAAACTTTTAACCAGAGCGACTGGCTTCGAGAAATTGCCATTGCTCTGTTTCAACAAGAGCGAATTTCCCTCGGTCGCGCCAGCAAAATTGCCGGGATAGAAATCATGAGCTTTCAAAAGCTGCTGGCAAATCGCGGCATTTGCGTTCATTACGACGTAGAAGACCTTGAGCAAGATGTTCAACATCTGCGCGATCGGGGCTGGCGATAATTTTTGCCCGTGATCCTGTTGTTTTTCAAAATCTTGCCCTTGGTCTATTCGACCTGCCATGGGTGAGATCCACAAAAATTCAGCTTTCGCGATCGCCCTTGGCCGCTCAATCCCCCGATCGGGTCGCGATAATAGGACAATAGCCGTTCGACTTGCCCCGCCCGATCGTGCGTCTTCATCCCGACACCGTAGAAACCGTCAAACAACGAGCCGACATCGTAGATGTGGTCTCGGAACGGGTCGTGCTGAAAAAAAACGGCAAAGACTTCAAAGGCCTCTGTCCCTTCCACGACGACAAATCCCCCAGCTTCACCGTCAGCGCCACCAAAGGGTTCTATTACTGCTTCTCCTGTGGGGCTGGGGGCAATGCCATCAAGTTTTTGATGGAGCTGGACAAGCGATCGTTTGGTGACGTGGTGTTGGATTTGGCGCGGCGCTACCAAGTACCCGTGCAAACCCTGGAACCGGAACAACGCCAGGAAATTCAGCGGCAAATCACCGAGCGCGAACAGCTCTATGAAGTCCTGGCCGTGGCGGCCGGGTTCTATGCCCATGCCCTGACCCAACCTGTGGGGGCGCGGGCCATGGATTACTTGCTGGAAGAACGGCAACTGCGCCAGGACACGATTCAGGCGTTTAATTTGGGCTACTCGCCGGCCGGCTGGGATGCCCTGTATCGGTACTTGGTGGATCAAAAACGCTATGCCGTTTCGCTGGTGGAAAAGGCGGGGTTGATTGTGCCCCGGAAGGCGGGCGGTGGCTATTACGATCGATTCCGCGATCGGCTGATGGTGCCCATTCGCGATCCCCAGGGCCGGACGATCGGCTTTGGGGGGCGGACGCTGAACGGCGACGAGCCAAAGTATCTGAACTCGCCGGAAACGGAGCTATTTGACAAGGGCAAGACGCTTTTTGGGCTAGACCAGGCCAAAACGGCGATCGCCAAAACCGACGCGGCGATCGTCGTGGAAGGCTATTTCGATGTGATTGCGCTCCATACGGCGGGCATTGAAAACGCTGTGGCAGCTTTGGGCACGGCCCTGAGCTTGGCCCAGGTGAAGCTGCTGACGCGGTTCACGGAATCGAAGCAAATTATCCTGAACTTCGATGCGGACTCGGCGGGCCAAAAGGCCACGGAGCGGGCGATCGGGGAGGTGGAAGGGCTGGCTTATCGGGGCGAAATTCAACTGCGGGTGTTGAATTTGCCGGGGGGCAAGGATGCCGATGAGTTCCTGAAAACCTACAGCCCGGATCATTACCGCACCCTGATCGCCGATGCGCCCCTCTGGCTCGATTGGCAGCTCGATCGGGCGATCGGTTCCCGGGATTTGCGCTTAGCCGACCAATTCCAGGCGGCCGTGGGCGATGCGGTGAAGCTCCTGAGCCAACTGCCCAATCCCGCCACCCGCAGCCACTACATCCGCCGCTGTGCCGACCTGCTGGGCCAAAAGGACAGCTACTTCACGCTGCAATTGGAGCAGGACTTGCGATCGCAGGTGCAGGGCCAGCGCTGGCACGGGCGATCGGCCAAGTGGCAACGATCGGGCGATAGCAGCCTGCGGGAGTCGGCGGAGGGACAACTCTTGCGGATTTATTTGCACCGTCCCGATCGTCGCCAGCAAATCTTGGCCATTTTGGAGGAGCGGGAGTTGGAGTTTGGCCTGTCACACCATCGTTTTTTGTGGCGGCAGATTTTGCAGCTCCAGGATCAATGGGGTCAGGAGGCGACTGAATTGGCGATCGAGTTGCGATCGAATCCAGACCTTTCCCATGAGGATTTGGCCATGGTCGATCGGCTTTTGAGCTTAGATGAACGTACCCTTTTGGATCTCGATCGCCCCGGCCTGACCATCCGCGCCGCGATCGCCACCCTCGAAAGCCTGCAATGTGCCAAGCGTTGCCGCCACTTGCTGGATGCTTGGCTCTCCCATTACCTGCAAGCGGAAGTGGCTGCCGAAGCGTTGCGGCGGGTCTTTGCCGGTGAACCCCCGATCGGCTCCGGAAACGATAAGGTGATTAGTCTGCGGAGTGGCGGCGGTGGCGGCGGCGGCGGCGGTGTGGCCGGCAATTTGGCCCTGGCTCCCGACCCGATCGACCTGGAACGCCTTGAAGAAAATCTCAATCGTGCCTACGAACAGCAACAAACCTTCCACGATCTTTATTATCAAGAACGCCGCTACTTACAACAACTGCAACAGGAACGATTCACCACCTTTGAAGATTTGGCGCAAAATCCTAGTGATGGGTCAATTTCGCCACTTAATCAATTGTTTTGAGTGGAAATCAAGCAATTTTAGAAAATCCCGAGTGAAAGCTATATCCTAAAAAAATGTCTGAATCGCCAAAAACAATGCACGGCTAGCCCAAGCGATCAACAAAGACAAGTGCATAAAAACAAGGGAGTTCAGACCCTTGATCCTATAACGATTGGCGCTTTGGTAATCTTCGCAAGCTGCTGCTTAAAGATCCTGACCGATTGGGTTTCCTGAAACCAGCCCCTCTGGCATGAACATTGATTGAATATTCAATGAATTCAGGAAACATTTCAGGGGGTTAAGTTGTGTTCCTGGCTCTGCTAAATTGTGATGTCAGTACATCATCTCTTCCCGAGTTTTACCATCTTGCGACGTTAGAGTAACCTGGGGAGACACCTCCGCGATCGACAGTCAGTAGGTCAGTGAACCTAGCAGGCCAATCAGCAGGTCAATCAAACGCCCAATGATGCGCATCTTCAAGGCTTGGTTTCAGTGGCTTCAGCGCCGCTTGCTCTTTAAGCGTCAATCGGGCGCGATCGCCCAGGCTAAGGCAGTTTTGGGCTATGATTCAACCTCCATGGCTCCAGCAACCTAGGCCGCGCGATCGACCGCTCTGTTGGGTTCTCCTTTGTCAGAAAACTCCGCCTTTGCCAGCTATCCTGACCTGATCCACACCACTCCTAAGCAACCAACTTTGAAGCTGAATTCATCTGATCACGCTGATCACAATCTCAATCCCGATCGCGTTCCATCCCCGGAGTTGGACATGGATTTGCCAGCCAGTGACGTAGCCCATGATGGTCATGGGCTGTTTCCCCTTCCCACTGATGAAGAGGAACGATTACAAGACCTGCTCGACTATCAAATTTTGGACACGGTTCCCGAGCGTCAATACGATGATTTGACCAAGATTGCAGCCCAAATTTGCGGCACTCCCATTTCGCTCATTAGCTTGCTGGATGGCGAGCGGCAATGGTTTAAGTCTCGTCATGGAATTGATGCCACACAAACTCCACGCAGCCAGGCTTTTTGTGCCCATGCGATTTGCCAGCCCGATGAAGTTTTGATTGTGGAAGATGCCCTGGAGGATGGACGTTTTGCCAATAATCCCCTAGTACTGAACGAGCCAAAAATTCGATTCTATGCCGGTACACCTTTGGTTACGACCAATGGCCATGCGATCGGGACATTGTGCGTGATTGACAAAACGCCCCGACAGCTAACAACCCAGCAAATGGAAGCCCTAGATGCGCTGGGTCGTCAGGTCATTGCCCAATTGGAGCTGCGGCGAAAAGCAATTCAACTGGAAGCGGAGGTGAAGCGTCGCCAGGAAATTGCCCAAGTCGCTACCGAAAAAAGTAAAAAACTAGCCCAAGCCCTTGAGAATTTACAAAAGGCGCAAATCACCTTAGTTCATGCAGAAAAAATGTCAGCCTTAGGGCGTTTAGTGGCGGGCGTGGCCCATGAAATTAATAATCCCATTAACTTTATTCACGGCAATCTTCATCACTGCCAAACCTATCTAGAGGAACTATTAAACTTAGTGAGCCTCTATAAAAAACATTATCCCAATCCCCACGAGGATATTACCACAGTCCTTGCGGAGTTGGATTTGGAATATATTACTGAAGATTTTTCGCCCCTTTTTAGCTCTATGTTCGTGGGAGCTAATCGCATTAAAACCGTCGTGAATCTCTTGCGCATGTTTTCGCGCTTGGATGAGTCAACGATTAAGTTTACTGATTTGCATGAAAACCTTGACGCGACTATTAGTCTGATGGGGGTTCACTTAGCCGGAAATGGCAAACGTCCATCCATTCAAGTGGTGCGCGATTATGGGGATTTGCCCTTGGTTGATTGTGCGATCGGGCAGTTAAACCAATGCTTTATGCAAGTGCTTTTAAACGCGATCGAAGCGTTGGATCAGGGTGTGGGCGACAGCTACCCACCGGATACCCTGCCAACCATCACCGTGCGCACTGAAACCGTTGAGCCAGACCGCGTGCGAATTGCGATTTCAGACAATGGCTTGGGGATGAGTGACGAATTACGCCGCCAAGCTTTTGACCCGTTTTACACCACAAAATCAGTGGGTAAAGGAATCGGTATGGGGCTAGCCATTAGCCATCAAATTATTGTGAACTTGCACGGAGGAATGTTGTCCTGCTTGTCGGAGCCAGGCAAGGGAACAGCCTTTATTATGGAAATTTATCGATCGTTTCCGGCTCGTGAATCAGAGTCCTAAAACTTCGAGCTTGCTGCTCTTTTGCCAATCATTTGATCATTTTAGACAAATTTTTCTAGAAATATTCTGGGGTTCGAGTGCTTGAGCATTAACTCCTAGATCCGGGGCGCAAAATTGCTCAAGGAATCGATCGTCATGGCCGGTGAAACCGATCGCTCGGTGGCAGCAGGACTGGAAAAATATTGCTCGATCGGGATTTTCACCACAAATTGGGTTTGTCCCTGCTCATTCACCTGATACCAAAGTTCCCCGTGATGTCGTTTCACAATGATTTGGTAGGCATTCGCCAGGCCCATTCCAGTCCCCTGCCCGATCGGTTTGGTGGTGAAAAAGGGATCAAAAATCTTATCTGCCAACGCTGGGTCAATCCCTGAACCATTGTCAGTAATTTGAATTTGTGCAAACCGTTGCAAGGTCAAACCATTGGCATGTTGCTGACAAATCAGGCGTGTTTCCACCTTCACCATGGGCACAAACATTTCTTGCAATCGACAGCGTTCCTCAATGGCATCCAGCGCATTGCTAAACAGATTAAACAGCGCTTGATTCAGCAAACCGGGATAGCATTCCACCGTGGGAATATCGCGATCGTAGGCGCAATGGGACTGAATCACTTGACCGCAAGTGGACTCTAGAAATCGCTCAGTTAAAATGCTGAGTGTGCTATTAATTCCGTCGTGAATGTCAACGGATTTGAGTTCTGATTCATCCAATCGCGAAAAATTGCGCAACAACAACACAATTTCACGAATTCGATCGGCTCCGTTTTTCATAGATGTCAGAAGATTAGGAAAATCAGTTTTTAGAAATTCAAATTCCACTTCCGAGAGCCACTGAGCGATCGGATCCACTGGATTAGGATAATGCTGTTGATAGAGGTCAAGTCCTTGAAATACTTGATGACTATATTCTTGAGCGTGGGTTAAGTTGCCATAAATAAAGCTCAAGGGATTATTAATTTCATGGGCAATGCCGCCAACCATTTTGCCCAAAGAAGCCAACTTTTCGGACTGCACCAACTGAGCTTGGGTTGCTTGCAGTTGATTTAATGTTGTGGCTAATGATGCGGCCTGCTGTCGTGCTTCTTGTTCAGAAGCTTGCAGGGCCAAAGCAGTTTGTTGTTTTTCTTGCAATTCTTCCTGCAATCGGTTCATCAACTTACTTTGACGCAGGGCAATTCCCAATTGCAAACTTAATTGTTGCAATGCTTCCACTTCCAAATTGTCCCAAGATCGTGCCCCCTGACAGGATTGGGCAATCAATAATCCCCAAAGATAAAAATGAGCCGGAGTAATTGCTTGATCATCAAGGTTTTCCTGCCAATCTAAATCACTAGATTCTGATTTCCATAAAATTGGAATTACTAAGTTGCTGCGCACTCGCAAACTACGCAAAAATTCTCGATGACATTCTTGCAAGGGACTGGCTTCAATGTCTTCAATCATGCAAATGCGTCCTGCTTGGTACAGAGGAGCATGTTTTTCTTGAAAACAAGGATCTGTGAAGGATTGTCCCAACAAACTCAAGCTGGGATCCGAAACAGATTCCGTTGAAATTGCACCGCTGAAGTCCCCATTGAGCTGAAAAATCAGCACCCGATCGACCTGCAAAAATTCTCGAACATCTTGCACTAGGGTTTGAAACAGGGGTTCAAAGTCTGCCGTCGTCCAAACACGCTGCAAGGTTTTAGAAAAAATTTGTTCACAGGCCAACCGCCGCGCCAAAGACTGTTCAATCGATTGGCGTTCCTGAATCTCTCGCATCAGTTGAGTATTTTTGGTTTGTAACTCAACGGTGCGATCGGCAATTCGGGCCTCCAAATTTTGATTAATTTGGGCTAATTCTTGGGCAATAAGCTCACGACTGCTAACCTCCTGCTGCAATTGTTGATTAATTCGCTCCAGTTCGTCCGGACTGCGCAGCGACAAAAACTGAGGCAATAAATTCACCAAAGAAACGGCCGTGTAACAAGAAATTAAAGCTGTTAAAGCTTTTTCAATTCCCGCTAGCCAATAGGCCCCATACCACAGGGTCCAAACTTCCAACAAATGACCTAAGCCACATAGGATAATAAATGCCCCGAACATCAGAAAAATACTGATAGGCAAAAATTTCCGACGCTGATAGGCAAAGTACATCAGCATGGCGGGAATCGAGAAATAGGCGATCGCAATTAGTGAATCACTAACCACATGCAGCCCTACTAAGGGCGTTTGCCACAAATAACAATGACCATGGGGCATATAAGATTGGCTGCCCAAAACGATCGCTTCAAAAATTTCCTTGATTTTTTGCAAATCCATTGAAGGTACTCGCTGTAGCGGGAGATGGTCACTATGAGCAGGAGATGATGTTTCTGGTTTCGAGAATTAGCAACACTTGAGCTGCTTGATCCATTTAAGCATCCTAACAAAAAATGAAGTTTAAATAATTATTAGCTCATTGCTTGTTAGCTCCCCATCTTAGCTCAATCCTCAGAAAATGAGAGGAATAACGGGAGCAAGGTCAAGATTACCAAAAACCCATGCTGTATCAAAATATGCAAAGCGTCAAAATTATGGGCAGCCAAAACCTAGGTTGGCCTTTGCCATGGTGATTTGTTATGGTGAATCTTGCAAAGCGTCTTCATTATTTTAAGAGGATGTCTGGGAAGCCAAAATTGATACATTGCGGGTCTTCCCAAGCAGCAAAGATCAGGAGTCTAAGTTTCTTGATCCCATGCCTGTTACTGCTTAGTTAGCACTTCAATTCACTGCTCAGACATCCTCTAAAAACACAATTTTGTGCATCGTCGTTCGTTGAAATCAAGTGATTAAAACAGATGAAAACTGTTCAAGAACAAATTCAATCATTTGCAAAATTGGATATTTGTGATCAGAATTAATTCTAGACAAGTTCAGCTTGCTTGACATCTAAACATCGCAACTTAAGGCCACAACTTAAGCTCAAAGGAGCTGAAATGGACAAATTCTATAGTATTTTCGACCTAAGTATCCATTGAGATCATCTATTTTCACAGGCGATCGCCCTGTCTCAAGGCAGCGATCGCAGCAGAATTCCCCGAAGTTAGTTGTAAGGTTTGGGGGCTGAATGGCCGAAATTCCAAAAGTCTGTAAACGATATCGCGGCGTTATGTTAAGTCCTCAAGGTTGGCAACGCTTGCAGTCCGCAGAGCAAATTTCTGCAACCCAACAAAACCAGGGAAAGCCCTACACCTTAGAACAGCTCAGTTGCTTCACTCAATTGAGTCCTAATACCTTAACGAAGGTGCGCCGTCGCGAAAAATTAGTGGATTTTCAATCACTCCTTCTCTATTTTCAGGCTTTTGGTTTAGATCTCAGCGAGGGAGACTATTTAACTTCTATGCAAGTTCGCAATCTTGAACGCACCAAAAAATCAACTGATTGGGCAATGCAAGTGGCTCCACCCCGGGGGCAGTTACCGATCGACTCTCCGTTTTATATTCATCGACCACCCCTCGAAAGTCTTTGTATTGAAGAGGTGGTTCAGCCGGGATCACTGGTGCGAATCAAGGCTCCTCGGCAATATGGCAAAACATCCCTAATAGCACGTACCCTGAGCGAAGTTCAGCAGCGAGGATTTCGGACAGCAGTTGTCAATTTACAGGGAGCTGATCGACAGGTTTTAGGAGACTTAGACTGGTTTTTAAAGTGGTTTTGCGCCAGTGCAGCTAAAAGCTTGGGGCTAGCCGATCGCCTGGCGGATCAGTGGGATCCGATGTTTGGGGTGAGTTATGCTTGCTCAGAATATTTTGAAAACTATCTATTGGCGGAATCGGATGCGCCATTACTCTTAGTTTTAGACGAGCTAGATCGGCTCTTTGGGTATCCCGAATTAGCGACGGATTTTTTCGGCTTATTGCGATCTTGGTATGAGCAGGGGCGCTATGGTTTGGAAAATCGAACTATTTGGCATAAATTACACATTGCAATTATCCACTCCACGGAAGTTTGGTTGCCCTTAAGTCTCAATCAATCGCCGTTTAATGTGGGACTGTTGTTGGAACTCCCTGCATTCACCTGTGAACAGGTGGTGACCCTTGCCCAACAATATCAACTAACAGCGGCCAAAGAATATGGCCATGCTATTTTTACGTTTTTAGGGGGGAATCCTTTCCTATCTCAAATTGGCTTATTTTATTTGGCGCATCAAAAACTTTCCCTGGCGGATTTGCCGCAACAGGCAACGAATCCCGATAGCGTTTTTAGTAGTTACTTACGCCGCTTGCTGAAGCTGCTGGAACAACAGGAACTCCTAGAAATCATGCAGCAGGTGGTGCGATCGCCCAAGGGGTTAGAACTGCCCCACACACAGGCCTTTCGACTCCAGGGATTAGGGTTGGTTACTTTTGATCAGCGCTTGGCATTTCCCAGTTGTGAACTGTTTCGACAGTTTTTCCTAACTCTTTCATGACATGATCAACCCCGCCTCTCCTTCGGATTTTGTCTATCAGGTGGGGGGCAGTGTACCGCCCCGATCGCAGGCTTACGTGAAGCGCCAAGCGGACGACTACCTCTTGCAAGCGCTGCTGGCGGGCGAGTTTTGCTATGTGTTCAATGCGCGGCAGATGGGCAAGTCGAGCCTGCGGTTGCGCACCATGATGCAACTGCAACAACAGGGCATTAGCTGCGCGGCGATCGACCTGACGGCGATCGGGTCGCAAAAAATTGAAATTGAACAGTGGTACGCGGCGATCGCAGCCATGCTGAGTAAACCCCTGCCGTTGCCCTTTGATTTGCGGTCTTGGTGGAAGGAATATGCCTATTTACCTCCGGCGGCTCGTTTGGGGGAATTTATTGATGCAATTTTGCGATCGGGCATTACAAACCGCCTAGTTATTTTAATTGATGAAATTGATACGATTCTGAATTTAAAATTTCCCACGGATGATTTTTTTGCCCTAATTCGCACCTGCTACAACCGCCGCGCGGAGTTGGATCTTTATCAAGGATTAACCTTTGCCCTGTTTGGAGTCACCACTCCCGGCGAGCTAATTTCTGATAAAAGTCGAACACCCTTCAACATTGGCCAAGCAATTCAATTAACAGGGTTTCAGCACTCAGAAGTTAGCAGTTTGGCGGCGGGGTTGGTGAATGTGGTTCCGCAGCCAGAGCGGGTACTTTGGGAAATTTTGCGTTGGACTAATGGGCAACCATTTTTGGTGCAAAAAATTTGTGCGTTGGTGTTGCGATCGCGCCAATTATCAGCGGCCATGCCCACCGCAGCGGTTGACCAAACTACCGATCGCGCGGCCGATCGCACGGCCGATCGTGTGGCTGACCTATCCGCCGATGCCAATCCGCCTGCCCAGTTTTCGCCCAGGGCTTTTGTCGATCGGCTGATTCAAAGCCAAATCCTGAACCATTGGGAAGCCTCCGATGAACCGGAGCACTTGAAAACCATCCGCGATCGACTGCTGTATGACGAGCGATCGGCCGGGCGACGGCTGATGCTCTATCGCCAAATTTGCCGCGCCGAACTGAGCGCCGATCCACCGCCCCACCCACCGGGCCAAGCCACCGTGCCCCTGGTGCAGGCGGATGGGTCTGCGGCCCAAACGGAATTGCTGTTGGCGGGAATTGTGGAAAAACGGGACGGCTACCTGCGGGTTAAATGTCGCATTTACCGGGAAGTCTTTAACCTGGCCTGGGTCGATCGACAGTTAGACGACCTGCGCCCCTATGCCACTTGGCTGAATGCTTGGGTGGAATCGAACTACCGCGATGCGTCCTATCTGTTGCGGGGCAATCCGTTGCGGGAAGCCTTGGATTGGATGCAAAAGCGCAGTCTCGATGATTTGGACTATCGCTACTTGGCCGCTAGCCAGGAACTGGAGCAACTGGAAATTCAGCGACAACTGGAACTCGATCGCCTGCGGGAGGCCGAAGCCCGTTTGGAAATTGAGCAACGCAGTGTCCAGCGCCAACGCCAACTGCTCGTGGCCCTGAGCATTACCCTCGCCGCTTCCTTGGTTTCCGGTGGCATCACCCTGTACGCCTACCAGCAGGCCGCCATCAGCGACGTGCGATCGACCATTGCCGCCTCCCGAGGGAGTTTTGCCTCCGATCAACGACTGGATGCCCTATTGCAAGCTTTGCAAGCACGCGATCGCTTCCAACAATTGCGCCTTGTGCCGGCCCCAACTCGCCAAGAACTGAAGCAACGCACCCAAAGCGTTTTGGAGCAGGCGGTTTATGGCGAAAACGAGAAAAATCAGCGCTTTGCTCACCCCGGCGGCGCATTGGCCGCGGAATTCAGTCCCGATGGTCAATCGATCGTGACCACTGGCACCGATCGCACCGCCAAGGTGTGGCGCTCAAACGGCTCGTTGGTTCATACCTTGGAGCACAGTTCGTTGGTTTACGATGCCACCTTCAGCCCCGACAATCAAAAGCTGCTGACCGCCTCCCTTGACGGCAACTTGCACATTTGGGATCGCAACTCCGGCCGGTTGCTCAAGAAATTTACCGCCCATCAAGGGGGAATCTGGTCCGTGGACTGGAGCCAAGATGGGCAATGGATTGTTTCCGGCAGCAGCGACCTGACCGCCAAAATTTGGTCAGCCACCACAGGCAATCTAAAAACCACCTTGCGGGGCCACAAATCCACCGTTTGGTCCGTGGCCTTTCACCCCAACAGCCAACGGGTAATCTCCACCGGCATTGATGGGCAAATGATCCTTTGGTCGATCGCGGGGCAACGCCAACACCAATTCAACGCCGGAGCCAGCGCCGTTTGGGATGCCATTTTCAGCCCCGATGGCAACTTGATCCTCTCGGCCCACGCAGACAATCAATTACGGCTGTGGCGGGCCGATGGCACACCGGTACGCACCATTTTGCGCCATGAGGCAGCGGTGATTAATGTGGCATTCAGCGCCGATGGCCAACGGTTTGCCTCCGCTTCGGCCGATCGCACCGTGCGCCTGTGGGAAACGGCCACCGGTCGCCTGCTGCGGATCTATCCGGGCCATGCGGCCACCATCCGCGGCCTTTCCTTCAACAGGGACGGCAAAACCCTGGCCTCCGTCAGCGAAGATGGCTTTTTGCGGTTTTGGGCCACCGAAAACGCCTTTTTTGAGCAATTGCAAGACCACCCCACCACCGTTTGGCGGGTAAATTATGCCGCCAAGTCTTCTCCCCTGTGGCCACAAGTGACCACCATCACCGCCAGCGATGTGCGTTTTTGGCAACGGAACGGGCGGCCGGTGCGGGAATTCACCAATCTCAGCGAGGGAGAGCTATACAGCCTGGCCCTGCACCCCACTCAGCCGCAGTTTGTGGCGGGGGATGCCAACGGCAAGCTGACTTGGGTGGATGTGACCACCGATCGCCGCCAATCCATGACCGGCAGCCAGTCCCCGATCCATGGCGTGGCCTTCAGTCCCGATGGGCGCTATTTGGCAGCGGTGGGCGACGATTTGCACTTCAACCTTTGGCGGCACGAGAACAATGGGCGCTATGTGCAGTTGCAACGGTTCCCGGCCCACAAAGCCCGCATTTGGGATGTGGCTTTCAGTCCCGATGGTTCCTATGTGGCCACCTCCAGCACCGATAGCACCGTGAAGCTTTGGACTTGGGCCGATCGCGCTCGCAGCCGACTTCAGGAACAACCGGCCCAAGTGCTGAAGGGCACGGGCAGCGGCATTTGGGGCTTGGCGATTCGGGCCGACAGTGAACAGATCGCCGCCGCCAGCCGCAACCAAGAGGTGCGGATTTGGAACCGACGGGGCGAGCTGCTGCGCCAAATTCCCACCCAAGGTGATAGTGGTCTGACGCGGGTTGCTTGGAGTCCCGATGGGCAGTTGCTGGCGATCGCGAAAAACAACAGCGCGATCGAGCTGCGATCGCCCGAAGGCAAGCTGATCACCACCCTCAGCGGCCATAGCTCGATCGTCAGCAGCGTGTCTTTTAGTCCCGATGGGCAACAGCTCGCTTCCGGCAGCGAAGATCGAACGGCAACCCTTTGGAATTTGTCCCAAGTGCGATCGCTCAATTTTGTGGAATATGGCTGTCGATGGGTTGCCGATCGCTTGCAACATGGGGCACAGGATTTTGATTTACCCCTATGTCGGCCTTATTTGGATTTCAAAAGTAAAAAGTAAAATTTGAAAGGCAAAAAGTAAAATTTGAAAGGCAAAAATAAAAGTAAAAGGTGATCAGACTCTCTCTAAGTAAATGCCTGAAAAGCAAATATCTAAAAAGCCAAAGTTACTGCCTTTTTTGTCTCATTGATCGATAGAGACAAGAGACTAAAATCGACAAAGACAAGGGGCTTAAGCCCCTTGCCCCGATGATTGGATGATTACCGGTGAGTTGCTTTTCAGACCGCCTCTAGCGGAAAAGTTGGCGAATTTGTTCACGGGTTTGACCACTGCGCACCCGGCGATCGTAAAGCATTTGAATTAAATCCCGATCGAGCGGTGAAAAATCCTGTGTTTCCGTCCAGCCTTGATAAAACGTACTGTCGCGATAGGTTTCCGCATCGTTCATCAAGCCCAAAGATTGGGTCAGTTCTTCGCGAATCAGGTGCGATCGCTCCCGTTGGGTCACTCCCGTAGTGCTAATTAAAATTTGGGCCCGTTGAATTTCTAAATTGCCCGTCCACCAAACCCGGAAAAAACCCAAATTTCGGGGCACATAGTGGGGGTCATATTTCGGAAAATCCGCTTCCGGCACAAAGTAAATGACGACATTGGGATTTTGGGTGGTGAAGCGAATCCGAATTGCGCCACCCAATAATTGATTGAGATCACCCACAATTCGATCGAGCGTTTCCCGATCGGTCGCCGTCGGCCCACCTCGCACCGCCAACCGCAGATCACTCGCCCACTTGCGAATGTAGTTTGTATCAGGATTATTGGAAAATTCGTTTCCAAATGCCACTTCCATGAAGTAGTCCAAAGCGGCCCGAGAATAGCGCCGATCGCTCGATCGGCGCGTGCTCATCAGCCACTGAGTAAGCGGTTGATGGGGTTGGTTCTTGAGATATTGCTGATCGTTGGGTTGATTATTGGGTTGATCATTAATTTGATCGCCCAATCGGCCAATAAATCGGCCAACAAACTGATCAGTAAACTGGTCATTAAGCGGATTACCAATGAGCTGATTACTCGCCAAGACCGATCGCCCCGGAGCCGGATCAATGGCGCGGCCCCAAGAACCCACCCCCCACAACAACATCACCAACCCGATCGCCCCCCATAGGGTATTTCGGGGGATTGATCGACTCGTTGATCGACGCTTGGGTTGAATCTTGGATCCACTCTTGGATCCACTCTTGGATTGACTCTTTCGAGAACGGGGACGATCGCTCATAGCTGTTGGCTAACTTCTTGTGCCCATTATTGAGACCTAGATTGAAACCCAGGCCGAAACCCAAACGCATGGCGGCGGCAGCATCCGACCAACCGGCAATCCCCTAAACCGCCCCCTAAACTGCACTGAGACCAAAATAGGTCGGCTCATTGCCGGGTTTCCACTTGATGTTGCAACCCAAGCTGGGAATTTGGGGTTCCGGAACCGGTTCCCCCGCCCAAACGGCCGCCAACGCAGCCCGCAAATCTGCCCCATCATTGGGTTCTGGGTTGCCGGGGCGGCTGCGATCGAGCTGGCCACGATAGACCAAAGCGCGATCGCGATTAAACACAAAGAAATCTGGGGTGCAGGCGGCCGAGTAGGCCTGGGCCACCGCCTGAGTTTCGTCATAGCACAGGGGGAAGTTGAATCCGCAGTCCCGGGCCCAGTCCGCCAGCCGATCGGGCGCATCATCGGGATAGGCCACCGCATCGTTAGCGCTGATGGCAACGATCCCTGCGCGATCGCCCCAATCTCGACCCAACCGGGCCAACTCCGCCTGAATATGCTTGACATAGGGACAATGGCGGCAAAGAAACATCACCAACAGCAACGGGCGATCGGCCACCGTTGCTAGGGAAATGGTCTCGCCCGTGGTCACCTCCGGCAGGGCAAAATCTGGAGCCAGAGTACCCAATTCCAACATCATTGAAGCGGTTAGCACCATAACGGCTTAGTCTCCTGAAATAGGCAATTGATTAACCAGCTTGGGTTAACCAGCTTGGGTTAACCAGCTTGAGTTAACCGGCTTGGGTTAACCGGCTTTGGTCAACCAGCGAACGAAGAGGGGACGAAGCCTAGAATAATAGGCGCTTCATCCAGTCCCGAGAAATTGCCCGATCGCCAACCATCATTTCCACTCCCCTACCTCAGGATCGCCTCATGTCCTTTCGCGTACTCTCGCAAGTTTGGCCCTGGTTGAGAGTTTGGTTGGGATTCACGATCGCCCTCGGCCCAGTCTGGATCGGCGGCCCAGCGCTGGCCGACGTGGTTCCGGCTGATGACGGATTGGGAACCCTTGTGGATCGCCCCAATGATCAACAGTTCAACATCACAGGTGGCAGTCGATCGAGCAGTGGAACCAACCTCTTCCATGGGTTTGAGCAATTTGACCTGGAACCGGGCGACAGAGCCACCTTCATCATCGATCCCAGCATCCAGAACATCTTTGGCCGCATTACCAGTGGCGATCCCTCGGTGATTGATGGTCTGGTGCAAATGAGCGGCGGTTCCGCCAATCTTTATCTTTTGAACCCGGCGGGCATCGTCTTTGGCAGCACGGCCCAAGTGAACGTACCCGGCAGCTTTTATGCCACCAGCGCCAACGCTGTGCAATTTGGTCTTCAGTGGTTCAACGTCTTTGAAGGCAATGATTTACGGGGATTGAACGGCACGCCCACGGCCTTTGCCTTTTCGCCGTTCCTGGCCGGGTCGATCGTTCATGATGGAACCATTCAAGCGAATCAACAGGTGGCCCTCCTGGGGGGAACCGTGCTTTCTACGGGATCGATCGCCTCAGGGGCCAACGCCGTCACAGTGGCCGCCGTGGAGGGCGATCGGGTGGTGCGCATCCAGGCGATCGGCAACATTCTCAGCTTCGACATTGGCATCCCTGGCCTCAGCAGCCCCAACAACAGCCCCATTCGGCCCGCTGATACGGGATTCTTTGCACCCCTCACCCTACCGGAACTGCTGAGCGGCCCCGCTGAAAACGTCGCCACCAGCATTGCCGTGGGGGACGATGGAACCGTGCAACTCACCCGCACTGGCGCAACGGTGACTCTGGAGCCGGGCGCGGCCTTGGTGACGGGGCCGGTTAATGGCCAAGAGGGGGGCACGGGTTTGCAAGTGTTGCGCGATCAATCGCCGTTCCCTGTGCTGCCAAGCGTTCCCAATCGCCCCGGATCTCTCGATGAACTGGGCGATCGGCTACCCCCTAACAACGCCCAAGATATTGCCAGCGACTTTGAAGCCGGAAAGTTTGACCCGCCCGGCCTGCAAGGGGAGTTTGGCGATCGGGACTTTGGCCCCATTGGCCCGGGGGGAGAGGGAAATCTAGCCTTTGATCCAGGGGAGTTGGGCCCCGATCACCCTCCGGGGCCCGATGGTGAATTTGGCCCAGACCCCCGAGAGTTGGGGCCCGATGGTGAATTTGGCCCCGGTGAACTGGGCCCCGAAAGTCTCGCCATGCTGGCTGACATTGAGGCCGGTGATCTAGCCCTGGATGCCAGCCTAGGCGACACCTTCTTGGAAGGAAACTTTGACCTAGGCTTGGATCAACTGGAAAACACCTGGACGCAGCAAATTGAGACCTATTTGGGTAGTTCAATCTCCAACAACCCCGTCAGCAGTGCCTCTTTACGGGAACTGTTGAGCGACATTCGACAACAGACCAACAGCCAAACTGCCTTGATCTACGTGATGTTGCAGGAACAACAAACGGATCTGGTGGTGATTACCAGCAGCGGGGAACCGATCTACCGGCGATCGGGCGTGGGCCGGGCCGAAGTGTTGGCCGCCGCCGATCGCCTGCGCCAAGCGATCACCAATCCTGTGTTGCGCCGGGGCAACGCCTACCGCACGGCAGCAGAACAGCTCGATCGCTGGTTGATTGCCCCGATCGCCTCAGAACTGGCCGCCCAAAAGATCGATACCCTGCTGATCTCCCCCGATGTGGGCCTGCGATCGCTCCCCTGGGCCGCCCTGCATGATGGTCAGCAATTTTTGGTGCAGCGGTTTGCCTTAGGCATGACCCCCAGCGTTAACCTAACCGATGCC
Organism: Limnothrix sp. FACHB-406; assembly: GCF_014698235.1. NCBI lineage: Bacteria > Bacillati > Cyanobacteriota > Cyanophyceae > Pseudanabaenales > Pseudanabaenaceae > Limnothrix > Limnothrix sp. FACHB-406. Next base: position 89,337 of record NZ_JACJSP010000016.1, read on the forward strand.
CGCTACGTCAGCCTTCGAAATGCGCCCATTTTGGCCATGGGAGCTTCTGAATTTCCAGCGGGGTTAAATCCCCTGCCTGCCGTCCCCATGGAACTGCAAACCATTGCCCAGGAACGGGCCCAAACCACCACCTTCTTGAACGAAGCCTTCACGATCGCCAACCTGCAAAACCAGCGCCAACGGCAACCGGCTCCCATTTTGCACCTGGCCACCCACGGCGAATTCAAACCTGGCCAACCGGTGAATTCCTACATTCAGTTCTGGAATCAGGAGCGCCTGACGCTCGATCGACTGCGGGAACTGAGTTTGAACAATCCCCCCGTGGAGTTGCTGGTGCTGAGTGCCTGTCGCACGGCCGTGGGTGATGCGAATGCGGAGTTGGGGTTTGCAGGGCTAGCCGTACAGGCGGGTGTGAAATCTGCCCTTGCCAGCCTTTGGTATGTGAGCGATGAAGGAACCCTAGCCCTCATGAGCGAGTTTTATCGACAACTCTCGATCGCCCCCACAAAGTCCCAAGCCCTGCGTCAGGCCCAAATGGCCATGATTGAAGGACGAGTCCGCGTTGAAGGGAGCGGCCTCACATCCAGCGCCCGGGGGCCGATCCCGTTGCCGTCGCTTCCCGACAATTCCGGATCCCTGGCTCATCCCTACTACTGGGCTGCCTTCGTGGCGATCGGCAGTCCTTGGTAAAGTGAATAGAATGCACCTGATTTAGCGATCCACACAATCCAGCGCCCCTCGAAAATGCCTCTAAGCCTTGAATCTTCAATTGCAGCTTTCGGAAAAGCAGTTAAGGGCAAGCTTTCCAACCCAGCGACTAGTGGACAACCTGAAGATCAGCTCAGAGGCCCCTTTGAGCAATTATTAATAGATCTCGCTGAGTTGATCGGTCTCAAAAAGGGCGATGTGATCCCTGTCGGAGAATCAGCCATTGGGGATTTGAAAACCCGCCCCGATTATTCCGTTACTGTGCGGCGCGTTTTGGTGGGATTTATTGAACTCAAAGCCCCAGGAAAAGGGTCAGATCCCAGAAAGTTTAAGGATCGCCACGATAAGGCTCAATGGGAAAAACTAAAAGCACTTCCCAATCTGATTTATTCCGATGGCAATAGCTTTAGCCTCTGGCAAGATGGGGAATTAGTTGGCTCGATCGTTTCCTGCTCCGGAGACATTGCAAAGGCAGGACAACAATTAACTGCACCAGCGAGTCTCCTTGATTTATTTCGCCAATTCCTATTTTGGCAGGCAGTTCCACCGCGTAATGCAAAGGAATTGGCGGTTATCAGTGCGCGTCTTTGTCGGTTATTACGAGATGAGGTAGTCGAGCAATTAGCCTTGGGTTCCGAGGCACTGACAGCCCTTGCAGAAGATTGGCGAAAACTGTTATTTCCCGATGCAACGGACGAGAAATTTGCAGATGGTTATGCACAAGCAGTAACCTTTGGGTTGCTCATGGCTCGGGCTAATGGAATTGAATTAGCTCAGGGACTCGATCGCGTTGCCATTACCCTCAAAACAAACCATTCGCTAATTGGTGCAGCGTTGCGATTATTAACGGAAACGTCTGAAAATCAGGCGACGCTTAAAACATCGCTGCGATCGCTTACTCAGGTTCTCGATGCTGTCGATTGGCCAACCATCAGCAAAGGTGATCCTGAAACCTGGCTTTACTTCTATGAAGATTTTCTAGAAGTTTATGATAACGAGCTACGCAAACAAACTGGGTCATACTACACGCCGCCCATTGTGGTCGAAACGATGGTGCGGCTGGTGGATGATCTCTTAAAAAGCCCCAATTTTGGTCTGCATTCGGGTTTAGCTTCACCATCCGTAACGGTCATCGATCCAGCAACGGGCACAGGAACCTATGCGCTGGGAATTCTCAAGCGCATTGCTGAATCAGTGCGCGAGAACGAAGGAGAAGGGGCGGTTCCCCAAGCGATTAATACAGCTCTGAAGCGATTGATTGCTTTTGAAGTGCAATTGGGGCCGTTTGCTGTGGCTCAATTGCGAATTTTAGCGGAAATTATTACGTTAACTGGTGATAGTCCGACCGAATCACTGCGAATGTTTGTGGCTGATACCTTGGCTGATCCTGAGGATGATGCCGGGTGGATCCCGCAACTGCTGGCCCCGATCGCCCAATCCCGCAAAGCCGCCAACCAGATCAAACGTACAGAACCAATTACCGTTGTGATTGGCAATCCACCCTATAAGGAAAAAGCAAAAGGGCGTGGTGGTTGGGTCGAGTCTGGTAATTCTCAAACGGGAACCCTTGCACCGTTAAATGACTGGCAACCGCTGAAAGATTGGGGTGTAAGTGCCCATGCGAAGCACTTACGAAATTTGTATGTTTATTTTTGGCGCTGGGCTACTTGGAAAGTTTTTGACCACCACCCGGATAACAGTACGGGAATCGTTTGCTTTATCACTGTTTCCGGCTTTTTAAACGGGCCTGGTTTTCAGCGAATGCGGCAATATTTGCGGGAAGCCTGCGATCGCATCTGGGTAATTGACTGCTCTCCCGAAGGGCATCAACCGGATGTCAACACGCGACTGTTTCAAGGTGTTCAGCAGCCTGTTTGTATCGTTCTAGCGAGTCGTTCTAAGCAGCAGAAAGCAAATGAGCTGGCGACTGTAAAATTTCGGACACTACCGATCGGATTGCGAGATCAAAAGTTTACTGAATTGAGCCAAATTACTCTTGATGGGTCTGGTTGGCTCGACTGTCGCTTGGATACAGACTGTTCACAATCGGGCAGTCGATCGCCCTTCGCTCCTGGCTCAACGGGTGCTTGGTCAACCTATCCTTGCCTACAGGACTTTTTTAACTACAACGGCTCGGGCGTGATGCCAGGTCGTACCTGGGTGATTGCACCTGATGTTGAATCATTAAGTCAACGCTGGCAAACCCTAGTCAAGGCTCCCAGTCATCAAAAAGAACTGCTTTTTCATCCTCATCTCAGAAAAGGCAAGCCGGGTGACAAACACTCAGCAAAGATCATCAGTCAGCCTTTAGCCGGTCAACCCCAACGCTTAATACCGGTGGCAAATGATACTCAATCAGTTTTACTACCAGTTGGGTATGCCTATCGATCATTTGATCGCCAATGGATTATTCCTGATAATCGATTAATCAATCAACCGAATCCAACCATTTGGCAGTGGCACTCAGACCATCAGATTTATCTAACTGCTGTCAATCGAACTTCCCCGACCACCGGCCCGGGACTGACGTTTACCGCACTTATCCCAGACTTAGATCACTACAATGCTCGTGGTGGCAGAGTTTTTCCATTATGGGTTGACTCAGAGGCTCAAGTTTCCAACTTTAAACCTGAATTTTTAGACTGTTTAAGTCACACTTACAATCAGCTTTTTAGCCCAGAGTTACTGTTGGCATATTTAGCAGCGATCGCTGCCCATTCAGGTTTTACAAAACGCTTTAAAACAGAGCTGAAAACACCAGGTATTCGGATTCCATTGACAGCCGATCCCAATTTATTCGCTGAGGCGGTGGAAATCGGGCGACAGGTTCTGTGGCTGCATACCTTTGGCGACCGCTGTGCTGACCCAAGCCAGGGCCGGCCGCCGGGGCCGCCGCGTCTGCCGAGCGATCGCCGCCCGACGATTCCCAAGGGGGGCACAATTCCGGCTGATCCTGACCGAATGCCAGACACCATTAGCCACAATGCCAACCTGAATCGACTCCATGTGGGCGATGGCTATATCGACAACGTGTCCGCTGCGGTTTGGAATTATGAGGTTTCTGGTAAACCGGTGATTCTGCATTGGTTCAGCTATCGCAAGCGAGATCGCAGCCGTCCCCTATTGGGTGATCGCCGTCCCCCCTCTCCCTTGAGCGAGATCCAACCCGATCACTGGCTGCCTGAGTACACCACGGAGTTACTGAACCTGTTGAATGTGCTGGGCTGGCTGGTGGAGTTGGAACCCCAACAGGCGGAATTACTTGATCGGATTTGCCAGGGGGCCACGTTATCTCGGCAGCAACTCATCAAGGCAAACGCTCTGACTGAAACGGTGGTTAAGAGCAAGTCTGCTGTGAGTCCCGGTCAAATTCCGTTACTTTGAAGTCTAGTTCTTAGCAATCTCTAGGTAAGCTCAACAGGTTGCGAACACAGATGTCCAAACGGTTCATGACGGCTCATGAATGCCAGATAGGATGACGGTTTAGATGGCACTGACCGTCATCCCTCAATGCAGAATCAAATTGAGTAGCCAGGTCGCTCGATTCTTCACCTCCCGATCGCCCGTTGGGATCATCCCCATCACCGAGGGCTGCCGGGCGATCGCACGAGGAGTTTTCCGAGAATCGCAGGGGCCCTAAGCCTGGCTACTGACCATCGAGAAAGGGCGATCGCTCGGGGCCGCCTCCTCTGCTTCATCGAAAATGGTCAAATCCGTGGGTTTGCAGCGGGCTACCTTCACCGCAATGCCCTGTGCTCCTTCGATTTCCAAATCTTCCACATAACCGGCCACCGATGCTTTGGCTGTGGACTCCAAGCTAAAGGGACCAAAGTAGTAGGTGCACCGAGGAACCTGGGTCGTGATTTCGACCCAATAGGCCAGGCCCAGGGCATTCATTAAACGGGCAGAGAAGTCTTTCATAGGCGCTGTGGCTTGCGGGCGCTATTCAAAGTCAATTGCTATGGATATACGGGAAAGACGCGGACTGCAACAGACGACACTCCGGTCAGTGTGGAGGAATGTGGCTTTGAGGAAAGCGCAATAGGATACAGAATCACGCTCGATGGGGGCAGTCACATCGAAACGGTTGGTCTCTCGATCGAGATCTTTACACTTCGTTATACTCTGCTTAGCCCATTTTTCCAAGCACTGTCCGAAGGAAAGTTATGGCGATTCGTCAAGGAAATGGGGATCAGTAAAGACTGGAGGGCGATCCCGGCTGATCCGGTGATGACTCCGGTTGCTAAGCTCCTGCAGCGTAGCAAAGATTTTTGGTACTGATCAAAAACTGGGTTTGGCGCTTCGTCCTTCTTGATTGGGTTAAAGACTGAGTTAGAGGCTGGGTTGAAGTGGGATCCATGGGGGCGATCGCCCGGATGTCCGGTGGCGCTGGGTAATTGGATCCACAAACTTGCAACCTCTTAGCGTGGCCAATGGTTAAATTAAGGCGGCCCAGAGGGCTTGGAGCTTGAGTTGAATTTCGGCTAGCTCGCGCTCGGGGTCGGATCCGGCCACAATGCCCGCGCCCGCAAACAACCGGGCCCGATCGCCCTGGATTAGGGCCGATCGAATCCCCACCGCAAATTCCGCATTCCCCATTGGATCGAGCCAACCGATCGCCCCGGTATAGAGCGATCGCTCAAAGGGTTCGTAGCGATCGATGGCGGCAATGGCGGCCGATCGGGACAAACCCGCCACGGCTGGGGTGGGGTGCAAGGCCGCCACCACATCCAATGGATCCACATTGCGTGGCAACCGGCCACAGATTGGCGTTTGCAGGTGTTGAATATTGCTCAATTTGCGCAGGCCAGGCTTGACGGCCACCTTGGGATGGGCCCCCAACTGGGCGAGGCGATCGGCAATGAAGTCCGCCACCAATCGGTGTTCGTGCAGTTCCTTGGGGTTGTTGAGCAGGCGATCGCCCCAGGCTCGATCGAGTTCCGGTGTGGTGCCGCGCGGAGCCGACCCAGCCAGGGCTTCCGTGGCAATCCGGCCGTGATCAATGGCCACCAAGCATTCAGGGCTGGCTCCCAAGAAGGTTTGCCCCCGATCGTTCCCCACCGCAAAGGTGTAGCAACCGGGGTGACGGTGGCGCAGGTTATGGAGCAACAGGGCCGGATCCAAGGGTTCCGGGGCTTGCCAGTCGATCGCCCGGGCCAGCACCACCTTGCAAAACTGCCGATCAGCAATATCTTTCAGGGCCGATCGAGCCGCCGCCAAAAAGGCCGGATCATCCGGCGCGGCCAGCTCCCACCCACCGGACTGGTAACGGGCTGTCCTGGCAGTCAAGCTGGTGCTGCTGCTGCGCCACTGCAACAGTCGATCGAGCGGTTGCCACAGTTCCCCACAGAGCTGATCCAAATCGGTGCAACCATCCACCCAAGCATTGGCCGTGAATGTGGTGATGGGGCCCTGGGCGGTGGTGCGGCGAACCACTTGCCAGCGGGGTAAAAAAATCAACGCCTCCCCAAAGGGACTGCCCAGGTCTCGCGGTTCGTCAAGGAAGGGAAACGCACAAAGCAGCGAGGGAATCGATCGGGTCGAGGCCGGGCGATCGCCCTCGGCCATGCCATAGGCCCGCTCGCTCGCTCGCAACAGGCCGTGAATCTTTCGAGCAAAGGCCTTGGTTTTTGTGAACCGATCGCTTCCGGCCACCGCCAAGGCCACCGTGCGATCAAAGGCAGCAATTGCCGATCGACGATCGGGTTTTTCAAAATAAAAACTGAGGCAATCCGCCTGGGAAAACTCAGCAAAAACTTCCAGGGGATCGAGCGCCGGAATTTCAAAAGTTAAACGCACAATTTGCGATCGAAACGATCGCAAGAACTCGTCCCGAGCTGCCTCAAGTATGCAATAGAGGCGCGTTGGTGAGAGCAAATCTGTTTGCTGACCCAGTGCGCTTAACATTAGAATTCAGATTTGATTAAAGGCTGTAAAAAAAATTAATTATCGTCCGAACTGCCGCAATGCTTCGACTACTGGTTATCTTAATCGAGTTTCCTCAATAATACCCGCCCCCTAAGGCGCATCTGGTAAATTTGGCATGATTCAGCAGTCACCCGATCGCTCTGCCCGATCGCCCTGCTTGAACCGCGCCTGAATCCTGCCTGAACCCCCTTGGGCATTGGTGAGGCCGCTCTGGGCCTGTCGGCTGCCCAAGCCACCATCTACCACCGTTGACTGTCGTGATCGCCCTATGACTGCTCCCAGTCTTTCTGCCCCACCCAACAGCCCGCCCGAAGCGCCCTCCCGCCGTCAACTTTGGAAGGCGGCGATTAAACTGCCCATGTATACCGTGGCAGTGATGCCGATTCTATTGGGATCCGCCATCGCCGCCTTTGAAACCAAACGGCTGAATGGGGGAATTTTGGCCCTGTTTTTAGGGGCGGCCATTGCCATTATTGCTTGGTTGAATCTAACCAATGATGTGTTTGATTCTGATACGGGCATTGATGTGAATAAAGCCCATTCCGTGGTGAATTTAACCGGTAACCGATCGCTGGTTTTTGCGATCGCTAATCTATTTTTAGTGGCTGGAATTGCATCCATTGGGGCGATCGCTTGGCTCCAACAGGATTGGACGGTTTTGGCAATCATTTTAGCCAGTTGTGTTTTGGGCTATAGCTATCAAGGGCCGCCCTTTCGCTTTGGCTATTTAGGGTTGGGAGAACCCATCTGTTTTGTCACCTTTGGGCCCATGGCCCTGGCCGCTGCTTACTATAGCCAAACCCAAAGTTGGTCGCTGTTGAATTGGGGCGCGTCCGTCTTTATGGGCATCACCACCAGCCTCATTTTGTTCTGTTCCCATTTCCATCAGGTGGCGGATGATTTGCGGGCGGGCAAACGATCGCCCGTGGCCCGGCTGGGCACGGCTCGATCGGCCGCCCTGCTGCCCTGGTTTTGTGGCACAGCCTTTGGAGTAGTGGTGGCGGGAGTCCTGTGGGGGGCTTTCCCCCTTTGGACGTTGCTCACGGGTTTGAGCTTGCCGATCGCCCTGCATTTGTGTCGGCATGTGGGGCAACACCACGACCAGCCCGATCGGGTCAGCAACAGCAAATTCATCGCCGTCAAATTTCATTTTTGGAGCGGTTTAGCCCTCAGTGGCGGTTTTCTGTTGGGGGCTTGGTTACAGTAGTGGCCAACCCCCCGGCCTAAAATCAGGAGGAAACTGGTGCGATCGAATCGCTTGAATGTGCAATTTCGATATTACGAACGCAACTTTGTGCGTCCGTTACAAACCAGCTATGGCAGTTGGGCCAAGCGCGAAGGAATTGTGGTGCGGCTGCGAGATGAAGCCGATCGATTCGGTTGGGGAGAAATCGCACCCTTGCCTTGGTTTGGCACTGAAACCCTGGAGCAGGCGATCACCTTTTTACGATCGCTGGATGGGGAAATTTCACCGGCTCAACTGTGGCAAATTCCAGACACTTTGCCCTGTTGTCAATTTGCCCTGGAATCGGCCTTCAAAAGCCTGGCCAACGATCGGGAACCGGCCCCCTTTACCCTCCCGCCCGATCGCTTGGCGGCCCTGTTACCGGCCGGTGAACGGGTGTTGAGCAGTTGGCAAACTCCCTGGACAGCCGGCCATCGCACCTTCAAGTGGAAAATTGGCGTTTTTGCCAGCGAATTGGAATGGGGCTGGTTTGCACAATTGTTGGGGAACCTGCCGCCGGAAGGCCGGTTGCGACTGGATGCCAACGGGGCGCTCACGGAGGCCGCCTGTCGCGGCTGGCTGGAACGGTGCGACGGAGCGGGCGATCGGGTGGAATTTTTGGAACAGCCCCTGGCCCAGGTGGCTCCCATGCAGGCGATCGCCCCCCATTTCCGCACCCCGATCGCCCTTGATGAATCGGTGACCCAGTTCAAACACCTGCAAGCCGCCGTCCAAGGGGGCTGGCGCGGTTTGTTTGTTCTGAAACCCAGCATTGCCGGATTTCCCAGTCGCCTTCAGGCCACCATTCAAACCCGCGGCCTCGATTGCGTGTTTTCTTCGGTGTTTGAAAGTTTTGTGGGCCAAGGGGCTGCGCTGCGGTTGGCGGAAGTGGGGGCGCGGCCTGGGAGCGCAAGGGCCTTGGGCTTTGGGGTGGGCAGTTGGCTGGATCCCTTGCCCCCGCGCTGGTTGGAAGGCCTATGGAACCGGCGATCCTAACGCCCGATTTGGCCTGGGCCGCGCCCGATCGCTGGTTGGCCACATTGCGCGATCGAACAGCGGCCGGCTGGCTGTGGGGCATTGAGGCCGAGGCGCTGCTGCGGGCCACGGAGGAACGAGCGGCGGCCCTGGCGCGATCGGGCTGCAAGGGAACCCAACGGCGAATTTTGCTGTTGGAATCGGAGCCATTGCCCTTTTTGGCGGGATTTTTCGCGGCCGTTGCCCAAGGCTGCTCCGTTTTTTTAGGTAATGCCCAATGGAGCACCGCTGAACGAACCCAGGTGCTGACTTGGTTGCAGCCCGATCGACTCTGGGAAAACCAGGGCGAAACCATCCTAGATAAGCCCCCGGGCGATCGTGCTCCCTTGCCCCCGACGGCGGAACCTTGGATTGGGCTACCCACGGGCGGCACATCGGGCCAAATCCGCTTTGCACTGCACCAACCCCGATCGCTAGCCGCTTCCGTGGCCGGCTTTTGCGCTTATTTTGCGGAAGATTGGCCCGGCCCCCAAACCCACAGCACCCTTTGCACCTTGCCCCTGTGCCATGCCAGCGGGTTAATGCAGGTCTTGCGTTGCTTTTGGGGCGGCGGCCGGTTAGCCCTGGCTCCGATCGCCCAAGGATTGCGCTTGGGGTCGATCGGGTTTTTGTCCCTGGTTCCCACCCAGCTCCTGCGGCTGCTGGGGCCAGAAACCCCGTGGCTCCAGCAATTTCGCGTGATTCTGTTGGGGGGCGCGCCCGCCTGGCCGGCCCTGCTGGATCAAGCCCAAGCGGTGGGGGTGCGGCTGGCTCCCACCTATGGCTCCACGGAAACCGCCTCCCAGGTGGCCACCCTGCGGCCCGCTGAATTTCTGGCCGGGGCCCGAGGGGCAGGACAGGTGTTGCCCCATGCGACGGTGGCGATCGAGTCAAACTGGGCCCACGATTCCCTTGGGAACAGCTCAACCCTTGGCCGAGTGGCGATCGCGGGGAATTCCTTGGCGGCCGGCTATCTGAGCGCCCCAGGGTTTACCCCTCTGGACACCACTGCCACGGGGCAATTCCTGACGGATGATCTGGGCTATTTTGACGGGGCCCAACGGCTGCATTTGGTGGGCCGCGCCAGCCACAAAATTATCACCGGGGGCGAAAATGTCTATCCCGCCGAGGTGGAAGCGGCCCTTTGGGAGACGGGATGGGTGGTTGATGTGGTGGTGTTGGGGTTGCCCGATCGGGAATGGGGACAGGCGATCGGGGCGGCCTATGTGCCGGTGAACGCCATGATCACGCCCAATCAACTGCGATCGGCCTTGGGCGATCGGCTCAGTCGCTACAAAATTCCCAAACGCTGGCTACCCCTAACCCAGATTCCCCGCAACGCCCAAGGCAAGGTCGATCGGCTGGCCTTAGCCGCTCAGTTTCGCCCATTCGGTTAAACCAAGCCGGTGGACTCGCCTGCTCGCCACAGCCAAGGATAACCACGGGATTCAGGCGAATCAGAGAAATTTCGAGGAAGATGATTAATGAGCACTTAATCTTCCCCTTTTCCTGATCATGATTCATGTTCAGTCTCGTTGTGCTGGGTTTGGACTAACCCACATGGGTCTTGTTTTGGCTGGTTTGTTGGCAGGGGTGACGCTCGGAGCTTTGCCGGGCTGGGCGATCGAACCGCTTCAGCCGATCACCCGCCGGGCCAATCCCACCCTGAGCCAAACCCAGCAGCAACCCAAACAAGCCAGACCCCCCGTGCGGGGCGATCGACCGATCAATGGCCGCGGGCGTGGGGCCGGGAGCTATAGCGGTTGCACCATGGAGGGGGCGGCGGATCCGGCCAAGCTGCTGGTGGCGCTGGTTCCACAGGTTGTTTGGGAAAATGGGGAAACGGTGGTTTTGGGCGAAACCCGCCATGCTCAGCCTGGGTTGTGGTTTTATGTGGGCTATCCAGCGGGCACGGTGTTGGAATGGGAATTGCAAGATGCGGACGGTTATGCCCTGGATCAGCAGCGCTTGGTGATGGGTTCCCAAGCGGGGCTGTTGCGATTGCCCCTATCGCCCAACGGCCCGGGCCTTGCGCCTAATCGTTTCTATTCCTGGTATTTGCGGGTGAACTGTGCCAATCGACCCGAGGAATCGGTGGACTTTGTGGCGGGCACGATCGTCCATGCGGCCAATGCCAAAACGGAATATTGGTTGGATCAGCTCGATCGGCTCTTGAGTCCCGGCGGCCAAGGGCGATCGCCCCAATTGATAGAACTCTTGGATCAGGAGGGCTTTAGCGATTTACGCGAGGCCCCCTTGGTCGCGCCGCCCCAGCTAGCGCCAGTCACCAATTAGGACAAAGGCGGCCCAATAGTGGGGATCGGCGGCGAGGTCGCCTCGATCGCTCAGCAGTTTCAACTTGGCTTGCTGGAGGGCGCGGGCTTTGGACAGTCCAGCCAGCCACCCCCTGTAAAACTCGCTAAAAAGCCGATTGACCGCATCATCGGCGGGAATATTCCACAGGGAAGACACCAGACTACGCGCACCCGATCGCACCGCCAGCCCTGCTAAACCCAAGGTTTCGTAGCGATCGCCCGTGGCCGTTTGGCAAGCGGACAGGGTGAGCAAATCCAGTGGTTCCGATCGCTTGGCCCGGCGCTCTTTCAGTAACTGATCCAAATCCTCCATGTTGAGCTTGCCTTCCCAGGTCAGCAAGAAAGTGTGATCGCGCTGGGAACTGAATCGCCCATGGGTGGCCAAATGCAACACGGTGATCGGTTGGCTGACCAAGGCTTGGGTCAAGGCCGTGGGCGTAAATTCCTGATTGAGCAAAATTTGCCCCTTCAGCAGTTTTCCCAACTGGGCAAGCTGTTGGGGCACGGGAGCCAGGGCCGGCAAGTCCTCGCGCGATTCGGACAAGCCAGCCCACAGGGCCGGGCCGCGCCGTCCCCGATCGGAGGCTGGATCCAGCTTCACATCAGGGGCGATCGACAAGGCAAAGGATTCCACCAAATAGCGCTCCCCATCAAACAAAGCATCGATCGGCAAGTTCCGCAGGGAAGGATCCAATACACAAACCAATAGGTTAATGCCCGCCGCTGTCAGGATGGGGCGATGGGGTTCCAAAATCCAGCGATAGAGCTGTTGGCTGTCCGGTTGTAAGGCGCGGCCCCTGCCCATTTTTCTGAAGTTGAGGGCGAGGCGCTGAAGGAGCTTGTCCAAGTCAGATTGGTTGATTGGCTGGCGGTGCAGGTTTTGGCGTTCTTGGCCCGTTTGGGGATCCTTCCAACGCACCAGGGTATCGATCGACCGGTTGGCCGATCCCGAGGCCAAATCCGGCGGCAATTCCGTGATGGCCACCACCACCACCGCCGCCCGTTCATCGGTAGTTGAGTCAGCCAACTGGAGCAAGTCCGATGGGGCGGGATTGTCGAGGCGACATTGCAGAAAATTCTCAATCCGTTGCAGTTGCAGATTTTGGAGCTGTTGGCTGGCTTCAATCCGATCGCTGGTTTCAGCCGAAGCAAACAGCAGTCCCATTTTTTGGCGATAGAGCGGCTCGGCGCGATCGAGCCAGCCTTGCACCCCTTCCGTATGCAGTCCCGGCAGCCGCACACTCAGGCCCGCCAAACTGGAGCGGGCGGCTTGGGCAGCTTCAGCGGCCAAGCGGTAAGCAGCCAAGGCCTCGCGGGCTTGGCCCAAATGGTGAGCCATCCGCCCCAACAGCCACAGGGCCTCATAGTTCCATTCGGGCCGATCGAGCGATTCCCATTGCTCAAGGGCCGATCGGGCCGCTTGGGCCGCCCCTGCCCGATCGCCCCCTTGCGCCAACACCTGACCGCGCAATTGCCAAGTCCAGCCCAACAGGGCCCGATCGCCCAAGGATGTCGCCTGTTGTTGGGCCCGTTGCACCAGGGACAACACCTGCGCCATGGGCATCGGTTGGTTTAATTGGCTTAAGGCCCGGGCCGCCGCCAACTGCAACGCCACCGTCGATCGTCCCCCTGTCCAGCGCTGGGCCGCCAGTCGCAATTGTTCCGCCCACTCCGACGACTCTGGCCGCCCGCGTTCTGTGGCCAATTCCAATCGCCCAACCATGGCCGATCGCCACAGGGTTGGATCGGGCCCCAAAATCACCGCGTGATAGTGCTCGATCGCGGTTTCAGCCCAAGTGGCCTGCTCGGTGGCGGATTCGCCCAGGGTCGCCCGCCGACTAGCGATTTGGGCCAAAGTCAGTTCCGCCACCGCGCCCAAAACCGGTTTCGCCTCGATCGCCGCCTGCCAAGCCTGTTCAAAATCCTCCGCCAACAGCAACGCCAGGGCCAAACGATGTAGCCCCCGGGCCCGAACGGCGATCGCTTCCGGTTCCCGGGGTGGCTCCTGTTGCCAGTGGCGCTGCAAATCCCACAGCCGCACCAAGGCCCGGCGCTGGTTGCCGGCCCCCTGCCAAACGGCGGCCTCGTCAATTTGGCTGTTCAGGGTTCCCACGGGGTCGCCGGCCGCTTGGTATTGCTGGGCGGCCATTTGAAAAGCCTGTTCCGCCACACTCCACTGCTGTTGGAGGGCGGCGGTGGCTCCGGCCGCTCCCCACAGCCGAGCGGCCACGGCCGCCGACAGACCCCCCGCAAGGGCCGATCGCCCCCGATCGACCCAAGCTTGGGCCGCCGTGGTTTCACTGAATTGCAAGTGGGCCCAAGCCAGATAGCTCGCCACCAGCCCCAGGGTTTCCCGATCGCCCCGTTGCGTTGCTGGCTCCAGTACCGATTGCCAAAGGGCGATCGCTTCCCGGTAGCGACCCTCGTGATAGGCTTGCCGGCCCGCTTCGAGCAAATCATCCAGCGCTTGAGCTTGGGCCCGCTCTCCGAGACCCGACAGGGCGATCGCCCCGCCCCAACCCAACAAACCCAACAGTGATCGCCGAGACCAGGATCGATTCATGGTTCAGCTCCCCAACGGCAACTCGATTCACCCCCCGCCCATTGCACCGGAGCGCCGGCCATTAACTGAATTTGTTCGGCTTCTGTCCTTTGCCAATGGGTGGCTTCCAAGATCGGCTCCCGCAGCGGAGGGGTGGCTTCGGCTTTGGCGGTGGTCGTTGGGGCGATCGGGCGCAAGTCCGCCGTAAAGGGCATGGCTTCCAGGGTGGCCGCCTCGATCGGGTTTGGTGCTTGGCCGGCCCGCCCCAAGGCAAAAAACTCGATCGCCCTCGGATCCGATCGGGGGCCGCAGGGACTGGTAGGCTCCGGCGGCACACCCACATCACTGGGCAGGGCGATCGCCCCTCGGGCCGGGTCGGGATTCAGCACCTCCAGTTGCACCGTGCCGCTAAATTCTGGCCCCCGCGCCGAGCTAGCCGTAATATCACTGCGATCGGTCAATGCCTCTTGAAAAGCCGTCCCAAACACCCCTTGGGCCCGCAAGTTCACCCGTCCGCCAAAGTTGGTGACGGCATTGGCGGAAATGTCGCTATTGCCGAGGGCCACCAGAGTATCAGTATCAATCTCGATGTTGCCGCCGGTTGAGGTAAAGAATGCATCGGTGGTGATTGCGCCGCCATCACGCAGTTCGATTTCATTAGCTTGAATGCGAATGTTTCCCGCATCACCCGCGCCGGAGAGCGATCGAATCACGCTGTTTTCACCAATCACCCGAATTCGATTTGCCTGAATATCAATATTTCCTGCGCCACCTGTGCCCAAGCTAGTAGCAGTAATTCGCGCTCCATTTCGCAAAATCAATTCGGGAGTGACAATGCGGATATTTCCCGCACGCCCTGATGGAAAAGGAGTACTAGGATCAATGGAAATATTATCGACTGTGTTGAAATTTGTACTAGTGAAAAGTCCTGTTGACCTTTGTGGATTAGGACGTAAATTATCTAATTCGATCCTTTCACCAGCAAAAATATTAATTCTTCCACCATTACCTGCTACTTGTACTTGACCAGTTGTAGGATTAAGGCAGAAGTGTTGAATGACAGATTCAGGTTATAAAAAAGGGGTAAGAAGATGTAATTCTTACCCCAAACAATCAAAAAGTAGTACACCAATGTTACGCTCATT
>NZ_JACJSP010000017.1 GCF_014698235.1 Limnothrix sp. FACHB-406
TTACAAGCCTTGGAAAACGTTGATATGTCTACTGAGATACCGGTGTGATTGAGCTTGAAAAATAGGTCTCTCATGCTCATCAAACCTTGATCAAGAATGAAAGTCAACCAGATCTCAAAAAATCTCCGACTGCTGAGCACTGGGTAATCATGCTCAGGTAAGCTTTTGAGAATAGGTTTGACGATTTGAGAGAATGAGCGTAACATTGGTGTATTACTTTTTGATTGTTTGGGGTAAGAATTACATCTTCTTACCCCTTTTTTATAACCTGAATCTGTCATTCAACACTTCTGCTTCTTGGTAACATCAGACATGGCTAGTCATTGAGCTTTTCATCATCCAAGCTCTTTGAAGTGAGTCAATCTTCAAGCGTTTTTTTCATGACTATCGATTCGGAAACACACCACTACTTTGTTGATGAAGCAGGCGATTTAACGTTCTTTAATAAAAAAGGGCGAGTGATCATTGGTCAGCCAGGGGCTTCTCGGTTTTTCATGGTAGGCATTGCCCAGATTGCTGACCCTGAAGTCGTTGCTAGGGAGTTGGAGAGCTTGCGGTTGGCATTAATAAATAATCCGCGCTACAAAGACATTCCCTCCATGCAACCGCAAGCCCAAAAAACAGTAGTCACCTTTCACGCAAAAGATGACTATGCAGAAATTCGAGAGCAAGTTTTTGAATTAATGCAGTCCTTCGATGTCAAAATCTATGTTGCAATTCGTAGCAAGATTGAAATTGCCCAACGAGCGCAAGATAATTTCAAGAACCTGAATAAAAAATTGCAACAAAATTCGATTTACGATGACTTGATTAAGCGCCTATTTAAAGATCGACTGCACAAAGCGAATTTCATTAACATCACCATTGCACGACGCGGCAAAGAAGCCCGCGAAGAAGCACTAGGACAAGCAATTAACCAAGCTCGCAAAAACTTTGAATCCAGGTGGAATATTAGCGCTAACGGGTTAATTTCAATCGAGTCAACATACCCGTCTCAGAGTCCAGGCTTGCAAATTATTGATTACTATTTGTGGGCGCTGCAACGCTTCTATGAGCGCGAAGAAGATCGATTTTTTAAACCGCTTGCCCCTAAATATCGGCTGATTATGGATCTAGACGATAAACGCCATAAAGATTATGGAGAGTGGTACAGCGATAGGAATCCGCTAACGGCTGAAAAAATGAGAGAGGCTAGGTCTAGGTAAAACCTAAACACACGGCATGGAGCCGACGTTCGCCTCTCGCTCTCTATTTTACCGCGCTGACCTGGGATGTGACGACGGAAAACCGTTGCAACTGCCCAAGTTGGCACATGCGCACCAAACCCCTAGCCGCGATGCCGATATTCTGAGGGCGATGTTGCTATGTCTTGTCCATGACCGTGAGTAGCCCCGACGCGATCGCCGCCCTTGAAGCCGCCAAAGCCCAAGTCATTGCGGAGTTTGGTGACTGGACGAACCACAACATGCGCCTTGCTGACGGGTGCTACACGATCGCCCCAACCCCGACCCCCTCGGAACCAAAGCTGCGCCGCATGACCCAAATTGTCATGGACTGGTGCGGCGGTTCTGTGGAAGGGTTGCGGATTCTGGATTTGGCTTGTTTGGAGGGGATGTATGGCCTGGAGTTGGCCATGCAGGGCGCACAGGTGGTGGGCATTGAAGGGCGCGAAGCCAATTTGGCCAAGGCGCGCTTTGTGAAAGAAAGCCTGGGCCTGAGCAACATCGACTTTTACTGCGACGACGTGCGCAACCTGTCCGTGGAGCGCTACGGCCAGTTTGATGTGGTTCTGTGCTTGGGGATTTATTACCACCTGGACGCGCCGGACGTGTTTCGGTTCATGGAGCAAATCGGCTCCGTTTGCACCAAGCTGGCGATCGTCGATACCCACGTCAGCCGCACCGCCGAAGAGCAGCACGACTACGCCGGGTTGACCCTGGCCGGTTGTCGCTATGTGGAACACGCGCCGGAAGCTTCCACGGACGATCGCCTGAAAATTCTTTGGGCTTCTTTGGACAACGACTACAGCTTTTGGTTAACGCGCCCGTCGCTGTTTAACCTGATGCAGCACTGTGGCTTTACATCGATTTACGAATGTCACTCGCCGCTGGTGGAAAAATTCGAGCAATTGCGGCGATCGGGGACGGGCGATCGGGCCACCTTTGTGGCCTTCAAGGGTCGCCCCGTGGCCCTCAAGGCTTCCGACCTCAGCAACGACAGCCGCCCCCTGCCCTGGCCGGAAATCCCCCGCTAAAGGCCAATGAGCGGTGGATCGTGGCCCGCTCAGTCGGCGGGCTAAGGGGCTAGGTATTCAGCGTCGGTAGTGCTGTTGGGCCCAGAGGGCCGCTTGGGTGCGATCGGTCACCTGTAGTTCACTCAAAATGCGACTGATGTGGTTTTTGACAGTGCCGTGGGCTAAATACAAAATCTGGGCGATTTCCTGATTGGTTTTGCCCTCGCCCAGCAGCCTGAGCACCGCCAATTCGCGATCGCTAAAACGCTGGGTCAGGTCAGCCGGGGTGGTTGGTGGATGGGTGGTTAAATGCGCGAAAACTTTCGGGGCGATCGTCGGGCCTAGTTGACTATAGCCATGGTGGACGCTGCGAATTGCATCGGCCACTTGTTTGGAAGGGGCGTTTTTGAGGATATAGCCCAAAGCTCCTGCCTGGAGTGATTGCCAAATATAATCCTCGCGATCGAACGTGGTCAGCACCAAAATGCGAATCCAAGGAAATCGCTGATGAATTTCCTGCGTTGCCCGAATTCCATTACAAATGGGCATTTCAATATCCATCAAAATAATGTCGGGTTGCTGTTGCTCGGCCAGGGCGATCGCCGTCTGGCCATTGTCCGCTTGACCCACAATTTCGAGATCCGTTTCTAGGGCTAGCAACGTGGCCAAGCCCTGCCGAAAGAGATCTTGATCATCAACCAATAGCAGCCGAATCATAGCGGCTCAATCCTCGGGGGTTAATCCCCATGATCGGGGAATTGTGATGCGGAGGGTGGTGCCTGTTCCCGGTGTGCTGGCGATCGCAAACTGCCCGCCGAGAAGCTGCACTCGTTCTCGTATGCCGCGCAATCCATAACCAGTCGTGGCCGCGCCCCGATCAAAGCCTTGGCCATTGTCCATAATTTCCAAGTTGAGCGTGGATGCTGTGTAGTGACTCAGCAGATTCACCCTCGAAGCCCGCGCATGTTTTTGTACGTTGGTTAAGGCTTCTTGAATGATGCAATAAACCTGATGGCTGGTTTGGATATCGATCGCCGGTAGGTTCAGTCTTGAGGTAATCACCAGGGATTGGGTGTTGTGAATTTGATTGATTAACCGCTGCAAGGCCACATCGAGCTGAAAAGAGGGATCACGGGTGGTTTGAACCGCTTGGTGTACCGCCTCTAAGCATTGACTGGCTAAGGTTTGTGCATGGTTGAGGGCGGTAGCTGCTTGATCGCGATCGCGCCCTTGCATCACTTGCACTAACTCGAGTTGTAGGCGCAGGGTGGTCAGCGAATGGCCCAAGGAGTCGTGAATTTCGCGGGCAATGCGCGATCGCTCCAAATCCGCCGCTAGGGTTTCGATCGCTTGGGCTAGGGCTTCCGATCGTTGGCGGCTGCGACGCTCCGCCATGATCAAAAAGCCAATCAGCATCACCAACGCACTGATGCTGATATATTCCACCGAACTCGACAAAATAATCGCCTGTGGCTTGTAAATCTCCTCCCACTGTTGCGATCGGGTGGTTTCAATGAATAACTTTTCAATGATAGGAATCGTCCACCAGATACAGAGCAAATAGCTAATTCCTGATCCTGCCACGAGATAGACAATGGTTTTTCGATTAAATAAAAAACAACTCTTGATTAAGATCAAATATAAAAGCAGATGCAAATCGACTAGTAACAATTGCGCCACTAGAACCAGCGAAATTTCTAGTCCAATATAGACGTATCGCACCCAGTGAGGTTGCTTGATTGGAAAAAACCAACTCAGCAACCAAAAGATGGTAACAAACACCAAAACCTTGCTGAATAAATCGGGCAAGGTCGGCAATTTATAAAAATACCAATCAATGCCATAGGCCAAGCCATACATTAAGAGCAAGACCCATTCCGCATAGCGCATCATGGGCCGTAACTTAAAGAAAGAGGAACCAAAGTAGCTGCGTAGAGCTTTCATCCTGAAATACAGTGAGTAATTCCCACTGGAGAATGATTTAACGTGATTGAAGTCCATTGAAAAATGGTGCGATCGCGTCATTTGCCGGCATTGCACTAGGACGTTTTCAAGGCTGTAATCGGATCGAGCTGGGCCGCTTGACGAGCCGGAACCACGCCAAAAACCAGACCGATCGCACCGGAAATAGCCGTGACCACCACCACGACCGGCACAGGAACGGTGGGCTTGAAAGGAGTCAAAGTGCCGATCAGGGCCATCCCGCCCGCGCCCAGGGAAATGCCCACGACACCGCCGGCCACAGCCAAGATCGTGGCTTCAATTAAAAACTGCTGCAAGATCGCCTGGGGGGGAGCGCCGATCGCCTTGCGGAGACCAATTTCCTGGGTGCGCTCGGCGACGGAAACCAACATGATGTTCATGATCCCAATGCCGCCCACCAGCAAGGAAATCCCCGCAATTAAGGTGAGCATTGTCCCCAACGCGCTGGTAATTTGCCCTAACAAATCCTGAATGGATTTATTCGCCACCACTGAGAAATCCTGTTTGCCATGCAAGCGTGTCAACAGATTCGTGACTTGAAAAGCAGCCGATCGAATCTGGGCTTGGTCGCGGGCAGTGATCTCAATTTCATCGATCAGCAGTCCTTGGGGAACTCGTCGCCCCACGACTTGATGGGCCATGGTTGTGATTGGAATGAAGGCATTGGCATCGGGATTCACACCGAGAAATGCGCCTTTTCTTTGGATGATGCCAATGATCTGAAAGCTCTGATTGTTAATTTGAATTTCTTGGCCGATCGGGTTGGTGCGATCGAACAGTTTCCGGGCCAGCTCCCCACCCAACACCGCCACCTTGCGATCCTGACGTTGGGCAGCCTCATCCCAAAAAATCCCCTGGGCCATGCGGATATTCCGCACTTTGAGAAAGTCGGGCGTGACTCCCTGCACCGTTGCCGTCACGGTGCGACTGCGATGGCCGATCGCCAAGGAACTCGAAATCGTCGGTGACACCCATTGGACGGCCGGTGCTTGGGCGGCGATCAAGTCAGCTTCGGACAGCAACAAGCGCGGCACTTCACCGGTCAGTTCCTTGCTTTGTTGTTCACTTAAAAAAACGTACAGGGAGTTCGCACCCAAGGATTCCACCTGAGTTGCGGTGAAATGTTGGGCCCCTTCACCCAGCCCCACGGTGGCCACCACTGAAGCATTGCCAATCACGATGCCCAGCATGGTCAGCAGGCTCCGCATTCGATGGCTGACCAGGGTGCTGATCGCCATGTTGAGCGTATCTAGAGGGTTCATTAGAAGCCGCTTCCTTCGGGATTATCAACACCCGGAATCACTTGGTTGATTGGGGGACTCAGCAAAATTCGATCGCCCGCTTGCAGGCCCGATCGCACCTGGGCTTGGCTGCCACTTTCTGCACCGATTTCCACGGTTTGAAAGCGTGCTTCCTGGTTGGGCACAAGTCGCCATACGCCCTTGCGGCCGTCCTTTTGGGTGACAAGGGCCGCGAGCGGCACTACCAGCGCATTCCGAATTGGCTGGCCCAAAAACGCTAACTTGACGTTCATGCCGGCTTTTAAGATGTCCAGGCCCGTTTGCAGGGAAACTTTGATGCGAAAGGTGGTGACGTTGTTTTCTGGCACAGCTCGGGGGGCAATGCGCTTGACCCGCCCCTGAAACGTGCGATCGGGATAGCTGTCGCTGCGAATTTCGACGGCTTGGCCCTGGCGAATTTGACCGATCGCGGTTTCGGGAATTTTGGCTTCGACTTCTAAACCACTGAAGAGTTCGGCAATGGCGGCAGAGGTGGCCCCATCACTGCTGGATGCGGTGGTGGTGGGTGCCACAAAATCCCCCACATCGGCAAATCGACGGGTGATGACTCCTCCAAAGGGCGATCGAATCAGCGTGTTTTGTAGCTGGATCCGCACGACTTGCAGTTGCGATCGCGCTTCTGCGACTTGGGCGCGGGCTTGGGCAACTTCCTCGGCGCGAAACCCCTGGCGCTGTTTATGGAATTCCTGTTCGGCGGTGGCCAAGCTGGCTCTGGCTTGCTCCACGGTGGCGCTGGCGTTGCGGGCTTCGGTCAAGGTCTCATCCAAGGCATCTTGACTCAGTACGCCTTCGTTGGCCAAAAGCTGGCGGCGCTGGAGTTTTTGGGTGGCTAATTGCCACTTTCCTTCGGCCTCTTGCAACTGGGCTTGCTGCCGTTGCACCTCGGCTTGGGCTTTGGTGATGTCTTCAGGGCGATTCCCCGCGAGTTTCAGTTGCAATTCCGCCTGCGATCGCGCCAGGCCCGCTTGAGATTGTTTGACCTGCGCTTGCAGTTGTTCGCCGTCCATTTGGGCCACCACTTGCCCAGGCTGCACTCGATCGCCCTCGCGCACAAATAAGGCCGCCACCTTGCCGGCCTCCTTGGGGGCCAAGTTGACTTTACGCAGGGGCTGCACCACCCCATTGGCCTGCACTTGCACCACCAAATCTTGCCGCTGAACCAGGGTTGTGTCCTGGGCAAGATCCACCTTGGGGGCAGGCGCTGGGTGAGGGATCACCAGGGCGATCGTGCCCAACAGGCCCAGGGCCCCGAGGCCCCCGGCCCACAGCCGCCATTGCTGAAACTTGAACCGAATCGCAGGTTGCATCGACGTTGCCCAAACCGGGATCAAATGCCACGCCATCACTCTAAAAACATCGCCCCCATCGCGACGACTGCCGCCGGTCATCAGTGCCCATGACTAGAGTCACGATTTCCCAGCGGCCGCCATCAGGGGCGGATTGCCGGAAATTCCCCGCTAGCGCAACGGGCCGGCCGCTTGGTATAAGCACCTTGTCTATACCGATGCGAAGCACAGCAAACACAATGGCAAAAACCCTCTGGATGTTCCCGGGCCAAGGCTCCCAAGCCGTTGGCATGACTGCCGACTTGCTCGACTCGCCGGCCGCCCAAGCGAAGTTGGCGATCGCGGATGAAATTTTGGGTTGGTCGGTGGCGGAGGTCTGCAACGGCGACGAAGCGCAACTCTCCCAAACCCAATACACCCAGCCTTGCCTCTACGCGATCGAGGCGATCTTGGTTGATGCGCTGAAAGCCGCCGGTCAATCGCCTGATTTGGTGGCGGGTCACAGCCTGGGGGAATACGTGGCCCTCTACGCGGCCGGGGCCTTCAGCTTTGAAGCGGGTCTGAAGTTGGTGAAGCGGCGGGCAGAGTTGATGCAAGCGGCTTCCGGCGGCAAGATGGCGGCCATGATTGGCTTCAACCGCCCGGCCCTAACCGAGGCGATCGCCGCTACCGAGGGTGTGGTGCTGGCCAACGACAACAGCGATGCCCAAGTGGTAATTTCCGGAACGCCCGAGGCGGTGGATGCGATCCTGGGCAGCGTCAAAGCCAAGCGGGCTGTGCCCTTGGCCGTGTCCGGTGCGTTCCACTCGCCCTACATGGCGGAAGCATCGGCGGAATTTAACGAAATTTTGGCGGCCACGGATTTTGCGGACACGGCGATCGGGGTGCTCTCCAACACTGACCCCACCCCGGAAACCAGCGGCGCAGCTTTGAAAGAACGGCTCTCGAAGCAGATGACCGGTTCGGTGCGCTGGCGGGAAACGATGGTGATGTTGAACCAGGTGGCCTGCACGGAGGCGATCGAGGTGGGGCCGGGCAAGGTGCTGACGGGGTTGCTGAAGCGTGCCTGCCCCAACACCGCCCTGGTCAATATTGCCGCCCTCGCCGACATCGCTTAAATCTGCTTGCTGGTGACGTGATGGAGTGATCGCTAGCTATCCATAACAATCAATGGTAACTGGCGATCGATTCCATCACAATGAGTATTGATCCAATGAAAAAGTTCGTAATCAATTCTTTATTTGAAGTAAGCCCTAAAACTGATGCAAGCCTGTCGCCTGTAGGGTGGGCACTGCCCACCTAATAATTGCTTCATAGCACCTGCAATACGGCGTACTAACCGTTTTAGGTAAAAACCGTTTTAGGTAAAAACTGTAAAAGCTCTACAACTGATGAAAGTAATTTATCTAACCCATGTTATTCAGTTTCTTCTGAATCTCTTTGCCCAAGCTCAAGATGATGTTCTGCTTTTGAAGCTGCCCGATGGTCGCGAATTTGTGTTGACCTCCGTTGAGCGATTGCAAAATTCGGCCGAGGATTTGACCACGGAGGTTCAGCAAATTACGCAAAATCCAGAACTGATGGCCCTGTTGCAAGAGCGCAAGACGGATCGATCGCGCTTGAGTTTGGCGGATGCTTACGATCGCCTGGGTCTAGAACAGCCCGAGTCATAAGCTGAGATTCATGAATGATTTTCTAAGGCGGCGCGATCGGTATATGCGTGATAGTTTGGCGGTGCGTTTAGGTGGCATTGCGGCAAATTTGGCGCGGGTCAAATCCTTTGGCAAAAATCCTGATCATGGGTAGCTCATTTCCAGTTTGCTGCGGGAAAGTGGTTGGTTTATTGAATGGGCAGCCCCCGAGACCGATTTACCGGTGGCGATCGAGCTGGTGGCGATTCAGCGGCAGATTGTTCAGTGGTTGGCGGAGTGGTCGGTGCTGTGGCCAAATGCCGATCGCCGTCAGGTGGTGTTGGAGCGATCGAGCCTGTGGAGTCAATGGATTTTGGAGCGATCGGGCCTGTTGGACTAGGGGAATGGTCACCGAGCTAAATGATGGTTTTGAGCGATCGGCGGCCGAGCGTTCTGTGAGACTTCGTAAAGGTTCGTTGCAATTCGGGTGAGCAAAACCTAAAAACTTGTCAACAAATCTAACCAAAACAAGGGGATCAACCTAGCGTAAAAACAGAACGCCATTCCTGCGAGGTGCGTTATGACCGTTACCAACGATCGCGAACTCGAAGCCCTAATTGCGCGGGTCAAAGCCGCACAGCGCACCTATGCCACCTTCAGCCAAGAGCAGGTGGATTTGATCTTCAAAAAAGCAGCCTTGGCGGCCAACGCGGCCCGCATCCCCCTGGCCAAGCTGGCGGTAACCGAAACGAGAATGGGGACGATCGAGGACAAAGTGATCAAAAATCACTTCGCCTCGGAATTCATCTACAACAAATACAAAGCCGAGAAAACCTGCGGGGTGATCGAAGAGGACAAGGCCTTTGGGATTCAGCGCATTGCCGAACCCGTGGGGATTTTGGCGGGAATTGTGCCCACCACGAACCCCACTTCGACGGCGATTTTTAAGGCCTTGATTGCCCTGAAAACCCGCAACGCGATTATCTTTTCGCCCCACCCCCGGGCCAAGGACTGCACGATCGAGGCGGCGCGGGTGATTTTGCAAGCGGCCGTGGAAGCCGGGGCCCCGCCGGACATCATTGGCTGGATTGATCAGCCGACCGTGCCCCTGTCGCAGCAGTTGATGCAGCACCCGGATGTGAACCTGATTTTGGCCACGGGCGGGCCGGGCATGGTGCGGGCTGCTTACTCGTCGGGCCATCCCTCCTTGGGTGTGGGCGCGGGGAATACGCCGGCCCTGATTGACGAAACGGCGCACCTGAAAATGGCCGTGTCGTCGATTATTCTCAGCAAAACCTTTGACAACGGCATGATCTGCGCCAGCGAGCAATCGGTGGTGGTGGTGGATGCGGTCTATGAACAGGTGAAGCAGGAGTTTCGCGATCGGGGAGCCTATTTCCTGAACCCCGAAGAGAAAGTCCGGATGGGCGCGCAAATCCTGATTGATGGGCGGCTGAACCCGAACATCGTCGGCCAATCGGTGGAACAGATTGCGGCGATGGCCGATATTCAACTGCCACCGGGCACGCGCCTGATCGTCGGGGAGGCGAGCGTGGTGGGGCCAGAGGAGCCGTTCTCCTATGAGAAGCTGTCGCCAGTACTGGCCATGTATCGGGCGGCGGATTTTGCCCAAGCGGTGGAGCTGAGTGAGTCGCTGGTGATGTTTGCGGGGCGGGGGCACACGGCGGTGCTCTACACGTCGCCGGACAACCGCGACCGAATCAAGCAGTTTGAGGATCAGGTGCAAACGGCGCGGGTGCTGATCAACACGCCCTCATCCCAAGGGGCGATCGGGGATATCTATAATTTCCGGCTGGATCCGTCCCTCACCCTCGGTTGCGGCACTTGGGGTGGCAACTCGATCAGTGAGAACGTGGAACCGCGCCACCTGCTGAACATCAAAACCGTGGCGGAACGGCGGGAAAATATGCTCTGGTTCCGGATTCCGCCGAAAATCTACTTCAAATATGGCTCGCTACCGGTGGCGCTGCGAGAGCTGGCCGGGCGCGATCGGGCGTTCATCATCACCGACAAACCCCTTTACAACCTGGGGATCACGGCGGGTCTGGAAAGCGTCCTGGATGATATTGGTCTGAAGTACGACACCTTTTACGATGTGGAGCCGGATCCTTGTCTGGGAACGGTGAACCGGATTTTGGAACAGATGCGATCGTTCAATCCGGACACGATCATCGCGATCGGGGGTGGCTCACCGATGGACGCGGCCAAGATTGCCTGGTTGCTGTACGAGCATCCCGAAATTGAGTTCGAGGGGCTGTCGATGCGGTTCATGGACATCCGCAAGCGGGTGTATGAGCTGCCGCCTTTGGGCCAAAAGGCCATCCTAGTGGCGATTCCCACCACCTCGGGCACGGGGTCGGAGGTTACGCCCTTCGCGGTGGTGACGGACGAGCGCACGGGGATCAAGTACCCCCTGGCGGACTACGCCCTCACGCCGACCATGGCCATTTGCGATCCGCAATTGGTGCTGGATATGCCCAAGTCCCTGACGGCCTTTGGGGGCGTTGATGCCTTGACCCACGCCCTGGAGTCCTACGTGTCGGTGTTGGCTTCGGAGTTCACGAACGGCGAGGCCCTGGAGGCGATTCGGCTGATTTTCAAATATCTGCCCTCGGCCTATGAGCACGGGGCGGCGGATCCGAAGGCGCGGGAAAAGATGCACTACGCGGCGACGATGGCGGGGATGGCCTTTGCCAATGGTTTCTTGGGGATTTGCCACTCGATCGCCCACCAAATTGGCGGCACGTTCCACATTCCCCACGGCCTGGCCAATGCGCTGTTGATTTCCCACGTGATTCGATACAACGCGACGGATGCGCCCTTTAAGCAGGCGGCGTTCCCGCAATACAAGTATCCGAATGCCAAGTGGCGCTACGCCCGGATTGCGGACTATTTGAACTTGGGGGGCACGACGGAGGACGAGAAGATCGATCGACTGATTGGGGCGATCGAGGCGCTGAAGCAGCAGGTGGGAATTCCCCGATCGATCCGGGAAGCCACGTCAATTAGCGAGGCGGAGTTTTTGGCGAAGTTGGACGATGTGGCCGATCGCGCCTTTGACGATCAATGCACGGTGTCGAATCCCCGTTACCCGATGATCAGCGAGCTGAAAACGCTGTTGTTGCGGGCCTATCACGGAGATTCGCCGCTGTTGTCGGCTCCGGAAGCGCCGGAACCGGTGACGACTCCCTAGGGCCTGGTTAAGCCGTCGCTCGCGAGTGGTTCGATCGGGGCTGGATCGTCTGCGGCTAAAGGGGCTGCTTGCGGTTGGGCTGGATCGGCGATCGCGAGTCGAATCGGTAACTTCAGCGTAAACGTCGTTCCCCAATCGCCCGATTCACAATCGATCGTGCCGCCGTGCTTTTCCACAATCACCTGCTGGGCGATCGCCAGACCCATGCCCGAGCCTTTGCCCACGGGTTTGGTTGTGTAAAACAACTCAAAAATCCGCGATTGTTCACTGACGGGAATGCCCAAGCCGCTGTCGGTGACCGCCAAGCTGACCGAATCCGGGTCAAGGGTGCGGGTGGTGAGCTTCAGGGTCAAGAGCCGATCGGGCTGTTGGCGGAAGGCCTCATCCAGCGCATCGATCGCGTTCGTCAAAATGTGCATTAACACCTGATTGAGCTGACCTGCATAGCACTCGATCGGGGGCAAAGATCCGTAGTCCAACTGCACCACAATGGCCGGGCGGTGAGCTTGGGCACAGAGGCGCGACCCCAAAATGGTGAGCACGCTGTCCAGGCTTTGGGGCAGGTCGATCGCCTTCACCTCCGCCTCATCCAAACGGGCAAACAACCGCAACGACAGGACGATCGCCCGGATGCGTTCCGCGCCCGATCGCATGGAAGCCATCAGTTGCGGCAAATCTTCCCGCACAAACTCCAAATCCAACTGTTCCACGAGCGATCGAATCTCTGGACTGTGGGGGCCATGGCCCGCCTCATACAGCGTCAGTAACTCCAGCAGATGGCTCACCCCCTCCGTGACATGGATTAGGTTGCCGTAGATAAAACTGGTGGGGTTATTGATTTCGTGGGCCACCCCGGCCACCACCTGCCCCAGGAGCGACATTTTTTCCGTTTGGATCAGTTGCGCTTGGGTGCGGCGCAAATCCATCAGAGTTCTGTAGAGGGTGCGGGCTTGGGAGCTGGCAAAATCCGCCGCGTCCGCCAATTCCTGATTGCGTTCGGCCACCCGCTCAATCAACGTATCGAGGGCTTGGGCCAAGGATCCCACCTCGTCTTGGCTGGTGATGCCCACCCGTTGGCTGAAGTCGCCGGTTTCCGCCACCCCTTGGGCCACCGTGGCCGCCCGCACCAGGGGATTGACGATCGCCCGCGTGACTCGCATCGCAATCACCCCCGCCACCGCCGCCGACAGCAACAGGCTCAGGATCACAACGCCTTTTTCCAGACCTTGGGCCTCTTCGAGCAAAACTTCCGCCTGTTCCGCTTGCCCATGGGCCATAATCACCAGCCGGGACAGGGCGCGATCGGCCCCGGCCAGCGCTTTCCACTCCAGGGCCTCCGCTGCCTCTTT
Organism: Limnothrix sp. FACHB-406; assembly: GCF_014698235.1. Lineage (NCBI taxonomy): Bacteria > Bacillati > Cyanobacteriota > Cyanophyceae > Pseudanabaenales > Pseudanabaenaceae > Limnothrix > Limnothrix sp. FACHB-406. Next base: position 12,998 of record NZ_JACJSP010000017.1, read on the forward strand.
GGCTTCCTTTTGGGCGGCCGATTGATTGGCCTCGTCCGCCTGCTGCATCAGCATTTGCTGATTGGCATATTCCTGAAGATCCGCCACGCTTTGATTGGCCAAGTGCAACAGGCGATCGGGGCGATCGGCCAGCCATTGGGGATTTTGCTTGAGATAGGCGGTTAGCTCGTTGGCTAAGTCGCGGGCTGCTTGGATGGCCGCGATCGCATCCTGCTGGAACAGTTGCCGTTGTGCGGCGGGAATTTCATCATCCCCCGCTTCATCAATGGCGAGGCGAGCCGCCTGCAAGTTGCTGCGTAAATCACTGAGTAATTGAACTTGTGTGGTTGCGTCGTGCAGTTGGGCCACCCCGCGCCCTTGGAAATGATCCGCCAGGGCGATGCCGGCCAAGGAGCCAACAACCCCCGTGGCGATCGCCAAGATATAGCCCAACGCAATCTTTTGGCTGAAGTGCCAATTGCTGATGCGTTGTTGCCAATAGCCGAGCCAGCGCGATCGCCCCTTGATCTGGATCTTCATCGTGGAGTGGGACATCGCTGCCGTCGAGTGAGGAGAGGGCAGTGGAAAATTCATTGATTACGAATTTTAGGGCAGCTCCAACCGCAACAGCCCTACGCCGTGGGCTGATTATGCTTGGTTGTAACCTCAATGGATTGATGCAAACCCTGAAAGATGGATAAATTTAACGATTCATGAGGGATGAAACGTGAATTCACTATCTTTTTTGTGTCATTTTGGAAGGCGAAGGCCGTCGTCAAAGTCGATCCCAATCTATCAGGTGCTTTCTTGAAATGGCGTTAAGAAATGCAATCAATAATCAACAATATAATCCATCAGTTGATTGCCTAATTGGGTGCGATCGGCAACATGATCAGTATCCAAATGTCCGTATTTGAAGGCCTTGAAAGTCGCAAAGTTTACCAAACCCTGACCCTAAAAACCGCAATTCTGGTGACGCTGAATGGGTCATGGCTGCCGCAACTGAAATGTTTCGTCCCGATCGCTCAGTTCGCCAACCGATTCCCGGGGAGCATGGCGCTGGGTGGAGTCTGGGGCCTGAGCCAAAACCTGAGCCAAAACCTGAGCCAAAATATATTCCCCAATGCTTCGGTTGGGGTTCGGTGGCCCCACCCCCCCGCGTCTCGGTCGGTAGGCAGTAGGATTAAAAGTGATTTTGTAATCGATGCAACACAACCTTGAAGCTTTCAGGCCGCCCAACCGTGCTAAACGCTCTCATTGCTGACTTTCGCATCATCTTCGATCGTGACCCCGCCGCCCGCAATTGGCTAGAGGTGCTTTTTTGCTATCCGGGGTTGCAAGCGTTGATCCTCCATCGGCTGGCCCATGGGCTGCAACAGCGCCAATTACCCTTTGTGCCTCGGCTGATTTCCCACATTGGACGACTGTTGACCGGGATTGAAATTCACCCGGGCGCAACGATCGGGCAAGGTGTGTTTATCGATCACGGCATGGGCGTTGTGATTGGTGAAACGGCGATTGTGGGCGACTATTGCTTGATTTACCAGGGCGTGACCCTGGGGGGCACGGGCAAGGAAAGCGGCAAGCGCCACCCCACCTTGGGTGACAACGTGGTGGTGGGAGCTGGGGCTAAGGTGCTCGGCAATCTGAATATTGGCGAAAATGTGCGCATTGGGGCTGGTTCCGTGGTTTTGCGGGATGTGCCTGCCGATTGCACGGTGGTGGGTGTGCCTGGTCGTGTGGTCTATCGATCGGGTGTGCGGGTAGATCCACTGGAGCATGGCAAGCTGCCGGACTCGGAAGCCCAGGCGATTCGGGCCCTGCTCGATCGCATCGAAACCCTGGAGCGGCGGATTGAGGAAATGGAAGCGGAACGGGCCCAAGTGCCGGTGGCCGTGGGTGCGCCGGAGCGCCCTTGCGAAGACTTGACCCTTTGCGATTGGGAACGGATTGCCAAGGTGGCCGCGGAGGTGACGGCGGCCCAACGCCAACTGGGCCAGCTCAATCTTGTGAGTGGTGATGACCCGGCGGGAAAGCGTTGCCGGTTGAGCGATCGAGCCTTGGAAGAGTTCTTTGATGGGGCTGGAATTTAGGGTTAATGATCGGTCTGATCACTTGGGCTGGTCACTGGGCTGATGTCGATCGCGTCGGGGCCGGATGCCGTCCGGCTGGCGGTCTTGCGCCTTGCTGATTTGCGCCTTGCCTAGGGGATCTGGTGGGGCGGCGGGGCCAGCAGGGGAAGTTCGATCGTGAAGCAACTGCCCACTCCCACTTCGCTGACCACATCCACACAGCCCTGGTGCAGTTCCACAATTTGCTTCACTAGCGCCAAACCCAATCCTGTGCCGTCATATTGGCGATTCAAGGCCCCGTCCACTTGGATGAAGGGCTGAAAGAGCTTGGGTAAATTTTCGGCGGCAATGCCAATCCCGGTGTCGGCTACGGCAATGCGCACGAAGGTTGTGGGTTGGTTGGCGGGCGCGGTGGGGGCTGGGGGCTGCTGAACCAGGCCCTGGAGATGCATTTTGGACAGAGAGCGCGATCGCACAAATTCCGAGGCGGCGGTTAACGATTCGCTGGTCACGGCGATCGAAAGGGTAATTTTGCCCCCTTCCGGCGTGAACTTCACCGCATTGCTCAGCAAATTAATCAACACCTGGCGCAGTCGTCGTTCATCGACCCACAGATTGGGCAAGTTTTCCGGGCTGTTGAGGTTCAGTTCAATCCGTTTTTTTGTGGCCTGCTGTTGAATAAAAACCAGGCTCGATCGACACATGGGCACCAAGTCCGTGATTGACCAATCCAACTCCATTTGGCCAGACTCAATCTTGGCCATATCCAAAATGTCGTTAATGAGTTCCAGCAGGTGTGTGCCGCTTTGGTCGATCGTCCTGAGCGCATAGTCCTGCTGGGGCGTAATTGGCCCAAAAATTTCCTCTTGCAGGCTTTCGGTCATCCCCAAAATGGCATTCAGCGGCGTGCGCAATTCGTGGCTCATATTGGCCATGAACTCATCTTTTAAGCGCGTTGCTCGCAACAGTTGTTGATTCGTTCGTTGCAACTGTAATTCCGCCGCTTGGCGATCGGTAATGTCTTGATAGATGCCCAAAACCCCAATCACCGTTCCTGACGAATCCCGGAGCGGAACCTTGTTGGTTTCAATCTGGATCAGGGAGCCATCCAGTTGTTTTTGGGACTCAATGAGATGTAGCTTGGCCATGCCAGACTCAATCACTTCCCGATCGTCCGCTCGGTATAGCTCGGCTTCGCTGACTCCCCAGGGCAAGTCGTAATCTGTCTTGCCCACGATCGCCTCCGGTGAAGGCAGCCCCGCCGCCGCCGCAAAGTTTTGGTTGCACCCCAGGTAAACCGAATTGCGATCTTTCCAAAACACAAAGAGCGGAAATGTATTCAAAACCGTTTGCAAGAATTGCTGCGATTCTTGAAGTGCTTTGCGGGTTTGTTTGCCCTCAGTCACATTCCGAAACATGCTGCGAATGGCGATCGGTTTCCCCTCTTGAAAATCGCAGTTGGCATTTCCTTCCAACAAAATTTCTTGGCCATCTTTGCTGAGAAAGCGAGTTTCAATGTCTAAAGAAGCTTCCCCGGCGCAAAGGCGATCTAAATATTGGCGGTAGTCCTCTAAGTCCGCAGGATGGACAACCTGAAAGATTGACAAATCATTTAAATCTTCATCGCCATAGCCCAAGGTTTCTTTCCAAACCCGGTTGACCAACAAGATTTGCCCTTGGGGATCAATTCGTTGAATTAAATCCGTTGCATTGTCAAACAAATCCCTCAGTTGCGCTTCTTGAGCTTGCAGTTCCAAGGTGCGCTGCAATACCCTCGCTTCCAAGTCTTGGTTCAGTTGCTCCAAGGCATCGTTGGCCTGTTTGCGCTGAAGTTCGGCCCCTGCCCGGGAGGCCAACACCCGCAAAAGGGCCATGGCTTGTTGGTGTTTTTCTTCAGAAAAGGGTTGTTGATCTAGGATGCAAAGACTGCCGATCGCCTGTCCTTGATCATCCTGTAAAGCAACGCCCAACAGCCCATTCACTGCCCCAGGAAAGAGGGAATGGGAAATGGAAAAACAGGACTGTCCGCCGGTTTCACAATAGAGTTCGCCATGCTCCAAAATGTAGGAACAGGGTGTGTTTTCTAAGTCCAAATTGGAATTGTCGCCCAGTTGACCATCAACCCAAACACCAAGGGTTTGTAATCGATCGCCCCGTAATTCCGTGGCTACCACATAATCCACATTCAGGGCTTCCGCAATATGCCGCACCAAGTTGGGGAAAAACTGTGCTCCGGTTACCGTGGCCGTGCCTTCAATCACTTGATGCAAAGCTTTTTCGGCCTGTTCTCGGGCCATTTCTGCCAAATATTGATCGGTAACATCCTGCACCGTGCCTTGGGAATAAAGGGGCGTGCCATCCTCGTCATAGGTTGTTTCGCATTGCTCATGGACATATTTAATCCGCCCATCTGCCAACAGCAACCGATGGGTGACGGAATAGGGTTCATGATTGACTAAGTGGCGCTCATAGGCTCGATCGACCATTTCCCGATCGTCAGGATGAACAGCGGCCATGAAGGCTTCATAGGATGCATCAAATTGCTGTGCATCCACTTCAAAAATCTCAAAAACTTGCTCAGACCAATAGAGCTTGTTGCTTCGTAAATCTATTTGCCAATTGCCGAGCTTGGCAATCCGCTGGGACTCTTGCAGGCGATCGCTCAGTTGGCGCAGGTTCTGTTCCGCAGCCTTGCGATCGCTGATATCCGTGACGAATCCCTCTAAAAACAGAAATTTTCCTTCATTGGAATAAACACCGCTACCCCGCTCCCAAACCCACTTTTCTTGAGCAAACTTGGTGAGAATGCGATATTCGCACTCATAGGGTTCTTGCTTTTGAATGGCGGCTTGGACAATTTCCCAAACGCGATCGGCATCTTCGGGGTGAATTTCTTGACCGCAACTGGTGGTGCGATCGACTAAATATTCATGAGTTTCATAGCCCGTGATGGCCGTTACTCCATCGCTAACAAAAAGCGCGGAGTATTCAGGATTATTAGCCACTCGATAAACATAGCCGGGCAAATTGGCCACCAGGGTCGAAAGACTTTTTTCCTGTTCCGCCAGGGCCAGTTCCACCTGTTTGCGAGCCGTAATATCAACCCCTACGCCCAAGACTCCATATTCACCCTTGGCGGGCAGAAAAATCGGTGACTTGTGCCATTGCAGCCATTGAATGTCTGGATTGGTTCCAAATGGATCATCAACTTGGCCGTTGCAGGAATCTGCCCCAGAGGAACCACCAGCCCCCGATAAATTGATTTCCAAGGCAGTTCCTAGGGTGTTGGTTCCTAAGTCAGATTCTGGGGAAGCATCGAGGAGGGCACCATCCTGCTCCACTGAGGCGATCGAGTCTGGCTGAACATCTGACTGAGCAATTTTGCGGCGAATCACCATTTCCTCAGGCAAGAAGAGTTCCTGGCGATTTTCAATGACGAAGCGATTTTCGCTCAAAAACCGAGCATTGGCTTCCGAGGGCCCTAGTAATTCTTCGTCAGTTTTATTCAGCAGTTCATCAACGGTGGTTCCGTAATAATCCGCCATGGCTTGATTGGCGAGCACATACCGACCCTCCCAATCTTTGACGAAAATTAAATTGGGATTGTTGTCAATAACAGATCGTAAAAAGACCTGTTGACGATTAATAAAATCGCGACTGAGGCGCAGCGAAATTTTTGATTTAATACGTTCTTGGTTTTCGCGATGTAACTCCCCGATCGCCTCCTGAAGCTGATTGGTTCGAGATTGAATAATGCTATTTAAGCTGCTTTGAACATTGTGAATTGAAGACTGTACTTCCTTCAGGAAATGCACATTTTTCAGCACGCCCACCCGAATGGCTTGGCAACCATCATCAATAAAGGTTTCCGAGAGCAACATGCTGAGGGCTGGCCGATCGGGCTGCTGGATGGCTAATTCCACATCCCGGCGGTGATAGGGTTGCTGTAGATCGGAGGCGATCGGGGCCTGTTGTTGCACCCAACGGGTCAAAGCGGGCTGGCCCAGGGTGGTGATGGGTTGCCCTTGTAGGTTTTGCTGCTCGATCGCGCAAATTGCTTTTAGCGCGTCATTGGTAAACAGTAATTGCCCACCGGCATCGGCCACATACACACCATCGGGTAAACTTTGAACCGTATGATTCAGCCACTGTAATTGGCGTTGTTGCTGATAGGTTTGCCAGCTTTTTTGTAAGGTAATTGGCAATAGCTTGAGATAGGCTCCAGCGGCATCTTTCACCACATAATCGGCAGCGCCCTGTTGCACCAGTGCCAAGGCCACATCTGCGGCATCCGCTGGAACCATCACCAGCCAGAGAACCGCCTGGGCTTCCATGAGCTGCAAGAGTTCCCGAAAGCTGGGTGCGGCTTGGTCGAGGAGGTCGGGTTGATCCTGCGCGATCGGGGTTACGGGGCGATCGCTGGGCTGGGGGCTGCGATCGGCCAAGTCTTCAGGCTTGTTGGCGGGACAGCTTTCAGTCCCTGCCGACGGTTCCAAGACCGCCTCGATCGGGGGAATCGCACAGCCATTGAGCAACACCATCTCGACCGGTTGCCGACGCAAATGGGCGATCGCCGCCTGCATGGAAGCCACCACATGCCCTTCACCCAGCCAGGGCCAGTGCTGAAAACAGCGAGCAAATTTTAACTGATCCGTTTCATCAGGTTCCAAGACCAATAATTGGCCCAAAAAGGGTGATGCATTAGCCGCAGCAACGTTGGTCATTGGATGTAAAGAACGCGGGGATCCATTCCCTTAAACACTGAATCACCATCGGCCGAGCGTTGACCCAGAACCCGGAACGCCAATTTGCAAGATACCTAAAAGGGTTTGAACATCAGGTTTGGATAATGACTGAGAACCATGGCTTGACCATCACAAAATGATCAAAATTTGCTCCATGAGCGTTTGGCTGATCCCTCAGCATTGACTGATCTGGCTAGCGGGGCGGTCTGTTGATCGAGGATGCTGAATTTTTCAGTCAACAGAATTTTCTCACGTCTTGAACCAATCGGATCTATGTTTTAGATCGGATTTGAGCTTGGTTGAAATCCATTTAGGTTCACCCCAAACTTCTGTTCAAATCTTGATCTCAGCCCTAGCCTTAATGCTTGAAGCCTTTTAGAAACCTTCCTTTGTGAACCGCAATTGTTCCGAGAATCCTGCTCTGTTTTTAAAAATTAACCGTGATGATTGAGCAATCGTTGAAAATTCTTGAGCTGGTGGGGTTGATAATTCTATTTAAGCATTCCCTGCGATTCTCCTAAAGTATTCCAAGGGGCAAAGGCGATCAAATTCAATCAAGAAGGATTTGGGTATAAACTATCACCAGAGTATGAATTTAAATCATTGACTACTGATCATTATTAATACCTAATTCCATCATTGATTGCTGACAATGTTGCTGGCCGTTGCAGCCGGCCGCCGAAGTTGACCCTATCGCCCTTATAGGGAAAAAGAGGTGAAAGTTGGCTGTTGTGGGGAGCTTTGTAAAACAGCTTCGTAATGTTGGGCGGCTTGGTCCCAGCTAAAGTCGCGCTCCACGTAGGCGCGGGCCGCTTGGGAGAGTTGGGCCCGCAACTCCGTAGATTCCCACAACCGACCGATGGCGGCAATGTATTCAGCGGGTTGGTTGGCCCGTAAGGCTAAGGGCGGTTGGTCGATCGTCAAGCCCTCGAGTCCCCGATCGCTCCCCACCACGGGTACGCCGGCCGCCATGGCCTCGAGGGTTTTGTTTTTGATGCCCAGCCCGGTGCGCAGGGGCACGACGCAAACGGAGGCCCGATGTAGCTCGGCGGCCATGGAATCCACAGGGCCAGTGACCACTACGCCAGGTCGATCGCCCAGGGCCAACACCTCAGCGCTGGGCCGGGCCCCCACAATCCGAAAGGTGGCGGCGGGATAGGTCGATCGCAGCGGTGGCAGAACGGCATTCACAAAAAACTTCACCGCATCGATGTTGTGGGTGGCATCCATTGCGCCCACAAACACCAATTCATAACCCCCGGGATCCCGATCGCGCAGCGGAAACAGGGCCAAGTCCACCCCGTTGGGAATGACGAAACCGGGCACTTGGGGCGCAAATTGGGCCATGTAGTCCCGATCGTCGGGCGTGGTGGTGACGATCGCGCTGAATTTGTTGGCGTAGCGGCGCTCGTAGCGGGCGAGCAAGGGCAAATACAGCCAATCGCGCGTGGGGTGGGGAGATGCACCCAAATCCAGATGCCCCTTGGCCCAACCGTAAACGGAGCTGTGAACATCCACAATCGATCGCAGTTTGGGGTAGCGCCGCTGCCAATCGGGCCGCACATAGATTTCATTCACACTGTGCTCGCAGGTGACCACATCAAAGCGATCGGCCGCAATTTGTTGATCAATCCAAGCCTGCATCGGCCGCGAAAAGCGATGCAACACATTGGGCGGCGTGCCCCTCAGCCAAGATTGCCCAAACCGCTTCACCTTGCGGGCCAACTGGCGCGGACTGCGGCTGGCGGCCGGATCCGGTGGCAGCGGAAACACCATCACCTCCTGAACAGTTGCCCGAAGCGCGGCCAGATGGTCATCGGTGACACTAGGATGGCGCTGGGTGGCAATGGTGACCGCATGGCGCTGGGCCAAACGGGCCAGCAGGTTGTAAGTCCGAATTTCCGTGCCGCCTTTGCTGGGCGGATAAGGAAAGGTAGAAGAAATGGCTAAAATTCTCATGGCGATCGCCCCGTAATTCCCGTCGCTGCCCCCCATGACCGACGCTTGCTCAAAACCCACCATTCTCGTGACCGGCGGCGCTGGCTACATCGGCTCCCATACCGTTCTAGCGCTTCAACAGGCTGGCTATCCGGTGGTTGTGCTGGATAATTTGGGCTACGGCCACCGCGAGATTGTGGAATCGGTGCTAAAGGCTGAGTTGATTGTGGGTGATATTGGTGATCGGGCCTTACTCGATCGACTCTTTGCCCAGCGCCAGATTGGAGCCGTGCTGCACTTCGCCGCCTACATTGCCGTGGGCGAGTCCGTTGCCAATCCCGCCAAATACTATCGCAACAACGTGGTGGGAACCCTGACCCTGTTGGAAGCCATGGTGGCGGCCCAAGTGCCCCATTTCGTGTTTTCCTCCACGGCGGCCACCTATGGCGTACCCCAAACCCCCAAAATTGCCGAAGATCATCCCCAACAGCCGATTAATCCCTATGGGGAGTCTAAATTAACCGTCGAGCGGATGCTGCGGGATTTTGACCTGGCCTATGGATTGCGATCGGTCATCTTCCGTTACTTCAACGCTGCCGGAGCCGACCCCTCCGGCAACCTGGGCGAAGATCACCAGCCGGAAACCCATCTGATTCCACTGATTTTGCTGGCGGCCCTGGGCCAGCGGGACAACATCGCCATTTTCGGCACGGACTACCCCACCCCCGACGGCACTTGCATTCGGGATTATGTCCATGTGAACGACTTGGCCCACGCCCATGTGTTGGGGTTGGAATATTTGCTGAACGGCGGCGAATCCACGGCATTTAATTTGGGTAATGGCAACGGATTTTCCGTGAAGGAAACGATCGCTGCTGCTCGCCAGGTGACCCAACGCCCGATCGTTGTGGTGGAGCGCGATCGCCGGGCTGGTGATCCGCCCGTGTTGGTCAGCAGCAGCGATCGGGCCCAGGCGGTTTTGGGCTGGCAACCGGAGTACCCAGATTTAGAGGCGATCGTGTCCCATGCTTGGCACTGGCATCAACGCCGCCACGGCACTGAATAATGCCAGCCAGCTTCTATCCAGCAGTTTTTAGTCAGTTACCCAATGAAAGCCGCCCAATTTTTCTCCGTTGAAATCAGATGAAATCAGAGGATAAAAATAGGTCAATGCGGATGAGGCTTGATTTTTTGAAAGAGGCTTATTGGGGTAGAAAATTTTCGTTTAATACCTCAAAAAGTTGGTAGGGACAAGCTTCTGGAAACTGTTCGATCGGTAATTCTGTTTCATCACTGGCTTGCCGACGTGCTCTGGGATAGGCCCAATCTAGGGCCTCAGTTAGGAAATTTTTGAGGCTAGGGGAATCGTCTAATAGGGACTGAATTCGGGTTCGGTGTTCCGTGATGCTTCCTGCCCAGCTTCCCGATCGCATCTCAGGCTGAAATTGCCACTTTAAAAGATGCACAAGAATCACCACCAAATTATGTTTAATGGCACGTTTATCGCTGCGGGCCATTGACTCTAATTCATCTAATAAATTATCCCAATCCACATTGCCGTAGTCACGGCGGCGCAGTTGTTCGATTGTTGCGTCTAACCAAAGGGCGTAATCGCACTCATACAACGTTGCCAAATTGTCCCGGGCCACTGTCATCGCTGTACCTCACGGAAACAAGCAAACTGAGAGGGCAAAAACGTTCACCCTCTCAATTTAGCAGTTCGCCTAAGAAAATGCCTTGACTTCCTTGGGGATCCAATCAAGTCTCGATGGATGATTGATAGTTTTGACTGTCAACTAGACTATCAATCACATGAGCTTGATTGACGTTTGAAGAAAGGAGAACAAGAATCTACGAGCTGGTAGCTTGACACAACAGCAGTCCAAACCATTGCTGTGGATCGCTCCAGGTTTTGACGGTGGTGAGGCCGCGCTCTGCGAGCTGTTGGGGCAAGCGATCGAGCCGGAATTTGCGGGAAAGTTCCGTCAAAATCGACTCCCCGGCTTGGAAGTTGGCGACAAAATTCAGGCGATCGAACTGCACTTGGCAATCGCGGTGACAATGGAGATACATCTCGATTTGCGAGTCTGCGGTGTTATAAACCGCTTCGTGACTGAAAGCATCGAGATCAAAATTGCCCCCAAAACGCCGGTTCAAATGAGCCAGCATGTTCAAGTTGAAGGCGGCCGTCACTCCCTGAGAATCGTTATAGGCTGCCTTGAGGATTTCCAGGTCTTTTTCGAGGTCAACTCCTAACAGGAAATAGTCACCGGGCTTGAGCGATTGGGCCACGCGATCGACAAAGCTGTTGAAGTCTGCGGGGGAGAAATTTCCCATCGAACTGCCCAGGAAAAACAATAGGCGCGATCGCTCATTGCTGTGGGCTAAATAGTCCAAGGCTTGGTCATAGGTTCCTAATAGTCCCTGGATCTGAAATTCAGGATATTGCGATTGCAGTTGCACCACGCTGCTGTGCAAAATGCCGCCACTAATATCCACCGGGAGATAGTGGCAAGTGTCGGGGCGATCGGCCCAGAGCGATCGATAGGCATCCAACAGTAAGCGAGTTTTGGTGGAACTGCCGCTGCCTAATTCAATCAGTTCGTGGCTGTCGGTGATTGCAGCAATTTCGGTGGCATAGGTTTGCAAAATCCAAGCTTCTGTACGGGTTGGATAATATTCCGGAAGCTGGCAAATGTCCTCAAAGAGTTGCGATCCCCGATCGTCATAAAAATACTTGGGAGACAACTGCTTAGGGTTTTTGCTCAAGCCTTGGATCACCTCTGCCCCTTCTGGGGTGGCGGGTACGTGGCTGTGATCCAAAACAATGATCGCCCCCGATCGAATATCCGCATCAACCATTTCAGCGGCATTTACAGGGCGCGATTGAACAGACAAAGACCGGCTTTCTAGTGGCATAAATCACTTGTTCCTTGGGCAATCCGAAAGCCCACATGTTGATAAAAATGAGGTCGAAACCAATTGCGATAGGATGGCAGGGCCATGGAGCCATTGGTGGCCCAAGAACCACCCAGCATCATCCGGTGATCTTCATCAAAAAAAGGCGCTGACTGATCCTCATAAAGGGGATGAGGTTCAAAGCCGGGTAATGGATTAAAAGCATCAGCAATCCATTCCCAAACATTGCCGCACAAATCCGCAAGTCCTTGGGCGATCGCCCCGTTTGAATTGACCGCTCGGGGTGAGATCCATTGCCAGTGCAAATTGGGAGGCAATTCAGCCATGGGGCCTGAGTTTTGCCCGAAAGCCTGCCCAAAGTCTTGCCCGAAATCTTGATCTAGATCTTGGATGAAAGGGCGATTGAAGTGGGGATCTGTTTGCTGATTCCAAGGCTGGAAATCATGACCTTGCGCAGGGTTTTGTGCCTCTGTTGTTGACCATTGCAATGCACGATTCCATTCCGCCTCGCTGAGCAATCGCACGCCTTCACCCTTCCAGCGACAGAAGGCGATCGCCTCGTGATAGTTCACTTCTGCGGGCCAGGCGAGGGGTAAATCACATTCAAAAAAGGTCGATCGATACCGGTAGTGATCGCCTTGCGGAATCCAAAACTTGGGATGGGAAACCTGATGCATTTCGCGCCATTGCCAACCCTCGGCCGACCAGTAGGCTGCATTTTGGTAGCCACCGGCTGCCACAAATTCTTGATACTCTTGGTTGGTGATGAGGAATTGGCTCGCCCAAAAGCTGGGCACTTCCACTGGGCGGCGACCATATTCACTATCCCAACCATAGGTTTGATCGGTTGGGGATTTCCCGAGGGTGACTGTGCCGCCGGGAATCAGGCGCATGAAATTTTGCGGCGCGGGCAAATCCGTTGGGGCGATCGACCAATCGGCCGGACATCGCAGGCGATCGAGGGGTAATTGGCGCAACAACATCGAAGAGGTTTCAATGTGAATCCGCTGATGTTCGATCGCCATCAACAGGGCCCAAAGGGGATGTTGGGGGTGAATGGGCAATTCAAAATCAACAGTCTGAATCACTTGCTCGATCGTGGCCTTGACCCGATCGCGATAGTCCCAAACAGCCGCCACTTCTGGCCATTGAATCTCGCCAATGACGGCATCTAATTCCGCAGCAGTGTTAGGATCAACCCCGATTTCAAACAACTGCTCATAGTCTGGGTTCAGCCGTTGTGACCACAGGCCAACCCGCACCAACTTATTGACATAAAAAACCGCTGAATGTCCTAAGTAGAAAATCAGCGGGTTGCGTAGGGGATCTGGTCGTAAATAAAAGGTTGCTGGCTCTGCCAAACTGCTTAGCAGTTTATCTTCTAAAGCCCAGGCATCCTGAAAATAATGCAGCAGTTCCTGCGAGCAACAACGGTCTAACCGTGGCACAGTTGGGGCTGAATTCATCCGAATGTCAGCCGGATTGGTTGCAACAGTCATATGGCTAGATCACCATGACGATTTCAAATGATCTGATCTCCAATGGTTTTAGCATTGGGCAATGGCCCGAGCCATCCCTTGAAAATCAAGACTGAATTTTCCCCATTGCGGTCAAAACCGATCCTTCTGGATCGGTTGAGGTCGCTTGCTTTGCAGCGGGTCTTGCCCAATTAGGATTTCAATGAGGCAAGGGCAAAGGTTTGGGGAATTGTGTTCCCATCCTCAGTCTGATTTTGGATCCTGAAGGGGAACTTCAGCAATTCTTCAGCGTTATGGGATCTATTTCTTCACAAAGCGTGATTGAACATTTCTTCACAGAGTGTGATTGAAATTCCCTTGAAGAATCGCTGTCAACAATTCGTTTCACGAGTCATGTCTAAGCATCCCTTCCCAAGGTCGATCGGGGTGGCCAGCAACATCACAGAAAACGATCAGTCGGATCACTCAACTGTAAAAGCCAAACCTAAAACAGTCCACGGTAGCGTATAAAAACTAACAGCGCCGCCCAAGATCCCAAGGCCACTTTCACTGCCACCAATAAGTTCAAGATTGGCAATAAACCGCCGCTGGCGAGGGTCCCTAACTCACCGTGGGGCAATTCATACCCAATCAAGGTGACGACAGCCAAGGCGATGAAAACGAGGACGGAAATTTTTTCCCAGGTGGCGGCTCGCCAGCGTTGATAAAGATTTTGCATCCAGTCTGGCGAAGCAGTAATGGTCACTAGGCCGATCGCAGTGCCCCCCGCCACGCCCGCTGCAAAACCACCGCCGGGGCTGAGGTGACCGCGAATTCCTAGCTCGATCGCGACCAGGGCAGCAATCGTGGCTCCTAACCGCGCCAGCACGATCGAGGGCTGATCCACCAAGCGTTGAATTGAGCAGGATGGATTTTCATTAGCCAATAGAAATTGCGATCCCATGATTGCAATTGTAAAAACCACCACCTCAAAAATGGTGTCGTATAACCGATTGCGAAAAATGATCCCCGAAACAGCATTCGGCACCCCGCTATCGGTCACCACTGCCTGCACAATTTCAGCCCCAATCACATCTGGCGCATAGTTGGGAAACAGCACCATTTTGCAATAGAGCGCTAAGCCTGCCAGTACATAAATCCACTTAATCATGAGGGTTTGCGCTCCTGGGTAAGGGTGACGTTGGCTGACGAATCAGTTGATAAATTGGCTAATAAATTGGCTGACTGATATGCTGACTGATAAGTAATGGTGGCCAAGTCTGACAGGGGCTTTTCCCGCATAATTTCGTAGAGCCGTTGAACGCGGGTGATGAGTTGTGGCTTTCCGGAATGGGGCTGAGGCGCTGTTGAGTCTTCAGGGGCACTTAAAAGACTGAATGTGGGCGTATAGATGGCATGAACTTCCCGATCGCCCAAGGCTCGCTGGAGTGCCGTCAGGCTGGGATAGGGAACCAATTCAATGCGGAGGTAAAAGGGCTTGAATGTATTTGCTAAACATTCCACCACCGTGGGATCTAATTCCCCATTGGCAGACTCTTGGGTTAAGTCAGGTGCGTGGGTTTCCGGGTCTAAATGCAGTAGATGAGGCGGGGTAACAATGGTTGGATCTTCTAGATATCCTAACTGCAAAACCAAGGACGATCGCACAGCAATTGCATATAGGGTAATTGCCAGTAATGTGCCCATCAGTGCTTCCGTTAAAGACACATCAGCAGCACCCAAAACCGCATAAACAGCCGCCGCCAAAGCGCCCAAAATGCCACGAATCACCAGTGCATGGTAAGGATTCGATTGAAAAATTACCATCGCTGCCGAGAGCGGCAACAGCGCAGTGATCACATAAATTGGCAGGTCATTAACCCAGTTCAACTCATTCATGGTTGATCTCCGCTGGTGGAGCAGTAGGCCAAAACATAGCCCAACATAGTGTTCCAAACGGCCAAACAAATCATGGCCAAAATGAGCAATGGCCACTCATTGGGAATCTTTAATAACAATCCAAACACGATCGCCAAAGATCCCAAGGTGTCCGACACCGATAAGCCGTGTAATTTAAAAAGCACCGATCGACGGGTGAGTAATTGGGTTGTGCCCCAAAACCAAAACACCATCCCACCCCCTAAACAAAGATTGCTGATGCCATCAACCAAAGGCAGTTCTGTCCAGGTCATGTTTAGGCTTCTCCCATTCGTTTCAAAACGTTAGCCAGCAGCATTAATCCAGCATTGCCCACGCTCAACACAATCACGGCTACGACCCCGATCGACCAATCATCTCGCTGCACTGAAACCAGCAAAATGGCGATTGAAACCTTGCTGGAAACACTCGACAGGGCCAACATCTTTTGCCAAACGTCTTCTTCTGCGCAGGCTTTATAAATTGGAATTAACAAAGCCAAAATGGCAGCAATCAAAATGGTATTGGTCATGGTGAATTGAGCAACCTGAGTCAGGAAGTTGAGCAGTCACGGCGAAGCAATCAAACTCTAGGGATCAATTTTGTGAACGGCATAGCCGGTTTCTTTGTCGTATCGGCAAACGATGGTTTTGGGGGTGAAGGTAATGAGAAAGATGTCCAAAAAAATTAGTTGGGTCGATCGCCGCTGAGGAACCTGTTCCCAAACAATGCTTTCCCGACGATGGGGACGGAACATGATTTCAATGGATTCGATATAGGCCATGGGAATGGCGGTCACGATCTTCCAGAAAACGGTGAGCCAATCTTTGAGGCGATCGGGCGCAAAGGATTGACGCGGCAAAAGCACAGCAACCACAATCCCGATCGCGAGGTTGACCCCGCTGCCATCGGCTGTTAGCAACAACCAAATCAGAAGGCGAAATAAAATAATTGCGAGCCGGCCGATCTTTACCATGACAATGCCATCCAAAACAGCACAACAGACGTTAAACTCATGGCCCCCACCAGGTGATCAAATTCTTCGGCTACCTGAGGTAATTTCACAGTGCTTTGACGAATCACAACCCAATAGATCAGCCAGCCTGCGGCAATGGTTAAACCAGCCTTGCTGGCACTATCCACCGTGTAAGCCGCTCCATAAAAACCATTGGCCAGCACCAGGCTTCCGAGTAGCAAACTCACAGCAATCCAAAGCCCAAATTTGGGAGTGGTGGCGGCTGCTTTGGGTTCCAAATGGGCAGCACTCGTACCAGAAAAATCTAGGTTTTGGGTAGCCAAACTTGATGGAGCTAATGCTGCGCTAGCCATGACGGCCACTTCGGGTTGCGGCAGAGCATGGGTTGTGATTTGACCTGCCCCTTGGTCACCGCTGATCGCCTTGCCAAAGGATGGGAATCCATCGGGTTTGAGGAAGATAAATTTCGCAAAGGAAATGGCTGTCCCAATCGCGGCTGCGTTCATTAGCATGGTTTGCCAAGGTTGCAGTTCTTTCAGGGTTAAGGCCTTGGCCGCAAAACCAGCCAAAAGGGGCAACCCAGAAATCGACAAACTAGCCAGCAGCAACCCAACCCAAAGGGTGCGATCGATCGTTTGGCTTTTTAAAACCTTGAAGTTGCGGCTGGGTAAAGAACCCGCCAATAAAAACAAACAGGACTTCACTAAACCATGGGTGAGGGCGTAAAATCCACCGACCAAGGGCGCGGCCAAAACAAACCCCAACTGCGAAATGGTGTGAAAAGCCAACATTCGTTTGGTGTCTTTTTCAAACATGGCGTAGCTAACCCCTAAAAGGGCTGTTGCGACCCCAAAAATTCGGACAATTAAATCCAAATCATCAGACACCAAGGCACAGCGTAACAAAGGCAAAATGCTGGCTTTAATGGCAATTCCCGAAAGCAGGGCTGAAACGGAGGTTTCTGATTCTGAGTGGGTGAGCGGTAGCCACAAACCGGAGATAAAAACCCCACCTTTCACCAGCAGTCCCAAAAAGATGAGGGCGATTGCCTCCGGTGGAGCCTTGGCAAGACCTGCTAGGGCAAAGGAATGTTGATGTTGATAAACAGAAACTGCCCCCACCAGGTAAAACAGCATGGCAGCATTGCTAATGAAGAGATAGCGCAGGGCGACCCAAATGGAGCGATCGCTGCGGGGATAGGCAATGAGCAAAAAAGCCGCAATGCCGCTAACCTCTAGGGCAATATAAATACTGACTAAATCAGCACAAATAAATGCCGCATTAAGGCTGCCATGGAGCATTAACAATTGGCTGTAAAAAAAAGCTTTTTTGGGGCTTTGCCAGGAGTAGCACAAGACTGCGAGGGTGACGATCGCATTGGTCAAAATGAAAAAAGCCGCCAAGGAATCGGCAACCAAAGTCACCCCAAACCGATCCAAGAGGGTTAGCGGCAAGGGAGCATTGGCGGTTAACAGTAGCCCGGCATAAACCGCTGAGGTGACGGCGACCAGCAGGGACAAGACTCGATCGAGCTTGGGCAGCAGGGCAATTACAAACCCCACCATCAGGGAAAAAACAACCCAGCCAACGGTTAAAGGTTCCAAGATAGAAGATGCAAGCATGGTGGCTTCTGGGGGTGGTGAATGAGCCATCAAGGGGCTATTAGCGACTCAATCTAGGGGAGGACTAGCTCAGTGCGCGATCGCGCCATCTGAACCATCGTTGAGCCATTGAAGATGCTGAGAATTGACGGATTTTGGGCGAGCAACGCCGCTCAACTCAGCAAGCATTTGTGGGGTGATGAATGGCCAACGGGACAGTTGACCAAGGGGTGAATTCAGACTTAACCCAAAGTTAATTGGAACTTAAACCTGAACCCATAGGCGACCCAACTAAGAGCCATGAAACCAGGATCAATTCAGATGAGTTACTTGAAACTAATTTCAACGAAATTAACTGAAAATTAGTTGCTAGTTGATCTGGATAAATCCCTGATTGAGGATCGATTTAAAAACCATTGAGCGGCCTATCGCTGATTGTTTTTTTCAATTTCAGCCGTTTCCAAGGTTGGGTTATCCCGCGCTAACTTCATCACGCCCACCAGCATCAGTGCTTGGATGGAAAAGCCAATTACGATCGCCGTCAAAATCACCGCTTGGGGCACTGGATCTGCATAGGTCACATCACGGGGAGGTGATTGCAAAATGGGTGTAAATAGACCCGATCGCGCCGCTATGAGCACATAGTAGGCAATGACACCTGTGCTCATGACATCCATCGCAACAATCTTCATGACTAGATTTTTCTTTAAAACCATCCCGAAAAATCCTAATAAAATAGTGGCAAAAATAAATCCTTCTAACATGGCTCATTACTCTATGGTGAAGGTCATTTGAATCAGCAATTCTGAAAGCAAACCAATGCAATGAAAGATGACTTAGGACAGATTGAACAGATTGATTAGAGCAAGTTGCACAGATTGCTGAGACAGAACAATCCGATCATATTCGGACGGAATGCCTGGGCAAAGAAGTTGGAAATGTCCAGGGCGATGAAAAACGGCTTGGGCCTACTTAGCCCATTCAAATTAAATAGGGTGTTGCTGTAACCAGATGATCTGATTACTCTTTTTTAGTACTGACTTAACGACTATACTATGGAGCGCTTGAGGATTGATCGCCTTGGTCAATTAGAGACTGACATAAAAACTTAATTGTTTGATTGAATTTTCCTATTTGAATCTGGATCAATGGGTGCTGTTTGGAAAGGGGCAGGGACAGGAAGCACGCCACCGCAATCAATAGGGCGATCGAGTGGCCCATTGCAGCCTGCTCGATCGCCCCAGTGGCACTGAGTGCCGAATATTATGAAGTTTGTTGAAGCTTAATTGGGTTCGACGAGATTCGATCGCCCCCTATTGCAACTTCACCTTGCCCTTAATCGAAATCTTGCCGTCACTCTCCACATTCCAAACGTCGTAGTTCCCCACCACGTCGCCGTTCTCGTCAATGTCCACGTTGCCGCTTGTGCCCTGGTAGTTAATCTTCTTGCCCGCCTTCAGCAACTCCAGCCCCTTGCAGACATCGGTAACCGCTTCCCCGTCGCCGCTAGACACTTCCCGAATCTTGCTTTGGATCCCTGTGCCCGTGTTTTCGCCGGCCGCTTGGGCTGCCAAGGCCATCAACATCACCGCATCCCAGGTTTGGGGCACAAAAGCGGCGGGGGCCTTGTTCAGCTTCCGTTGCACCAACTCTGTCAGGGCCGTGAGGCTTTCACCGTCGGCTCCGGGCACTGTCCCGATCGCCCCGGCCACAATCGGTTTCCCATCGGATCCCATTCCCACCTGTTTCGCCAGGTCGTCCGTTTTCATGCCGTCCGTCAGCATGATTTGCACCCCCTTGCTCAGGCCCTGCTCATAGGCCGCCTTCAACAACAGGGCCCCGCTTTCCACATAAAGAATTGCCGCCACCGCGTCGGGTTTTTGGCTGAAGGCCGCGTTCACTTCCGATTCAAAGGTGGCCGCCTTGGGGTCATAGCGGGTGGGTTTGGCTTCGTTGACCACCGTGCCGCCCAGTTTTTTGAACGCAGCGATGAATTTTTGCTCAAAGCCCACGCCGTAATCGTTATTAATCACGATCGTGGCAACCCGCTTGTGGCCCCGCTCAAAGGCCAGCTTGGCCAGTGCTTCGGCCTGGTAGGTGTCCGGCGGGGCTGTTCGGGCCCAAAATCCTTGAAATTCGCCTTTTTTCGCCCGTTCCGTGAATACGGGGCTGGTGCTGCCGGGCGAAATCATCATCACCTTGTTGCGCACGGCCACATCCACCGCCGCGCCGGAAACACTGCTGGCAAAGGAGCCAACCACCCCGGCCACCTTGTCCACTTCCACCAGCTTGGTCATCCCTTCCACGCCCACGGTCGGATCCGTTTGGTCATCGGCCAGCACCAGGCTCACGGGTTTGCCGTTCACGCCCCCGCAGGCGTTAATGGTTTCGACGGCCAGGGGCAAAACCTCTGACATGGGCTGCCCGATCGACTGTAAATCGCCTGTGGTGGGCAACAGGGCCCCCAACTTCAGCCCATCGGCAGGCGCAGCGGCTTCCGGGCTGCCTCCGGCGGGGGATGCGTTGGGCTGTCCGGCACAGGCTCCGAGCAAACTGGTCAAGGCCGCCACGGCCATCAGGGCGGGCCAGGTGCGACGCGGCTGTCTGGCTCGCGAGGTCAATTGTGGTTTCATGGGGTCGTGATGCTCGGGCATCGCAGTCATGGTCATTCACTCCTCAAGAATTGGAAAACCCAATGCGGCCTAGTCTTAGCCCGTTCTGGCTCGATCGAGCAAATCGATCGCCCAGGAGTCTCGGCCCTGAGTTTGCTCCTGGGTTGATCAAATTAATTGATCAGATTAGTTGATCGAATGAGTTGATCAAATCAGGGGTCGGTCTGAAGCCCAGGCGGATTTAATCTCTCAATCTAATATTCCGGCTCGATCTCTGAAACTGATTCCTAGAATTCATCTCTAGAACTCATCTCTGCAATCCATGAGTGTTCCATGCGCTCATGCATCTCAATGATTGCCCCTGAGGGATGCCTGAAAAGTATCTTTGGAGACTGGCAAAGCACCCATAATCGTGGATGCCAGGTATTGCAGCCCTTTAGCTCCGTCGATCGACCACGGATTAATTTTGGCTGTTTAGATTTGGCTGTTCAGATTTGGCTGTTTGGAGATCCGCTCAGGCTGATGGATCTTTAAGAATATTTTTTTAAAAATATCTGCGAGTGATGACTATCCCGATCGCGCTTGAACAGTCATTGGCAGCTATTTGCCATTCTATTGATAATGGCTCAGCCTTGATGGTTCGGCCTTGAACCCAGACCCTAGCTCAAAGCCTGTTCAGAACGGAGAGAGAGGGATTCGAACCCTCGGAGAGTCTAAACGACCCTCAACAGATTAGCAATCTGCCGCTTTCGACCACTCAGCCATCTCTCCAGAAGGCGCTGTGTTGACAACGCGAGCTACATAGTAGCAGAGTTTTTTTGATTCTGTGAAGGGTTTTGGGAACAGTTTCAATTTTTTTGTTTTCAGGGAGCCATGACCAGCCGCGATCGTGGTGAGTCAGTTTCGGGGCGCGGTGTTCTCAGCGGTGGCCGCAAAGGATTGCTTGTGGGGGCGATCGGGCGATTCGGCCCCTCGGCGGTTTGTGTAAAAGTTAAGGAATATGTAAAAGTTAAGGAATATTATGAAGTGCTAGGCTCAAATTAGGCAGCTCACGGCGCGATCGCTCCCGCTGTATCGGGGTCTCAAGCATCAGCCAACCCTAACCCTCAGCCAGCCCCTTCGTTAGACCAAGCTGCCATACGCTAGCGTCTAAATCCCTAAACACTTCTCAAAACATCTGAATCAACCAGCTAGGCTTCCTTCTCTATGACAATTAATACCGCCCGTCTATCCATTTTTGTGGATGGCAACAATATGTTTTATGCCCAGCAAAAGAATGGCTGGTTTTTCGATCCTCGGCGGGTTCTTGAATATTTCACCGAACCAGCTAATGTGCAATTGATTAATGCCTTTTGGTATACGGGGCTGAAGGATCCTCAGGATCAACGGG
Source organism: Limnothrix sp. FACHB-406 (assembly GCF_014698235.1). Taxonomy (NCBI): domain Bacteria; kingdom Bacillati; phylum Cyanobacteriota; class Cyanophyceae; order Pseudanabaenales; family Pseudanabaenaceae; genus Limnothrix; species Limnothrix sp. FACHB-406. The sequence goes on from NZ_JACJSP010000017.1 coordinate 34,604, forward strand.
GATTTCGGGATGCATTGATTAATCTGGGCTACACGGTTCGCACCAAATTGCTGAAGGAATATTACGACGACAAGTCTGAGCGCTATTCCCAAAAGGCGAACCTGGACATTGAAATCGTGATTGATATGTTCAACACTGTGGATCAATATGATGCAGTGGTGTTGTTCAGTGGGGATGGAGATTTTGAGCGGGCGATCGAGCTGTTGCGCTCCAAAAACACCCATATCACCGTGGTTTCCACCGAGGGCATGATTGCCCGGGAACTGCGCAATGCAACCGATCGCTACATTGACCTGAACGACATCCGCCGCAAAATCGAAAAGTCGGATTATTAACCGATGACTATTCATCGGGACTTCAGCGATCACTGACTGTGGGCGCACGGCGGTGCGCCCCTACCTGGTTGAATTGTCCAGAGCTTTGAGGGGTGGACTCGGTACGCCCATCCCATTGACTGATTACAATCCCGATCGCCCCTTGCGCGATCGGCAACCAAAATCGTTAGAATAAACCCCATGGGCGCAACCTAAATTTAGCGTTGCGCTTTTGCATTTTTGGTTGTCCCTTATGAATAGTTGTCCGCATTGGTCGCGGCCGATTCCTCGGAGGTAAGTTCATGACCGCTCAGTCTGCTGGCCCGGTAATTAATCCCGATCGCGTTTTGATTTTTGACACCACCCTGCGCGATGGCGAACAGTCGCCCGGCGCATCGCTGAACGTCGAAGAAAAGCTAACGATCGCCCGCCAGCTAGCTCGACTGCAAGTGGACATCATCGAAGCCGGTTTTCCCTTCTCCAGCCCCGGGGACTTCGATGCCGTCCAGCGGATTGCCGCCGAAGTGGGAACCCCCAACGGCCCGACCATTTGCGGCTTGGCCCGCGCCCGCAAGGAAGATATCCAAACGGCGGCCGCAGCTCTGAAGGAAGCGTCGAAGTGGCGGATCCACACCTTTATTGCCACGTCCGACATCCACATGAAGTACAAGCTCAAAAAAGAGCGGCCGGAAGTGGTGGCGATCGCTGAAGAAATGGTGGCCTACGCCAAGAGCTTCACTAACGATGTGGAATTTTCGCCGGAGGATGCGGGTCGCAGCGATCCGGAATTCCTTTATGAAGTGCTGGAACGGGCGATCGCCGCTGGGGCGACCACGGTGAACATTCCCGATACCGTGGGCTACACCACCCCCGACGAGTTCGGGGCCCTAATTCGCGGCATCAAGGAAAATGTGCCGAACATTGATCAGGCGGTGATTTCCGTCCATGGTCACAACGACTTGGGCTTGGCGGTGGCCAACTTCCTGGCGGCAGTCCAAAACGGCGCACGTCAGTTGGAATGCACCCTGAACGGCATCGGTGAACGGGCGGGCAATGCTTCCCTGGAAGAGTTGGTGATGGCGCTGCACGTGCGGCGATCGTTCTATAACCCGTTCTTTGGGCGATCGCCGGAGTCGGAAGAACCCTTGACCGGTGTGAACCTGAAGGAGATCTACCGCACCTCGCGGATGGTGTCGCAACTGACGGGCATGATCGTCCAACCGAACAAGGCGATCGTCGGGGCCAACGCCTTCTCGCACCAGTCGGGTATTCACCAGGACGGGATGCTCAAGAACAAGCTGACCTACGAAATCATTGATGCCCAAACGATCGGGCGGACGGAAAATCAAATTGTCCTCGGCAAGCTGTCGGGTCGCAACGCCTTCGCCACGCGCCTGAAGGAGTTGGGCTTTGAGCTGACCGAAACGGAATTGAACAAGGCCTTTGTGCGGTTCAAGGACGTGGCGGACAAGAAAAAGGAAGTGAGCGATCGGGATTTGGAGGCGATCGTCAACGACGAAATCCGCCAAGTGCCGGAACTCTACCGCCTGGAGCATGTGCAGGTATCCTGCGGTGATAAGTCCTGCCCCACGGCCACCGTCACGGTGCGGATGCCCGACGGGAGCGATCGCACCGACGCGGCCACCGGCACGGGCCCCGTGGATGCGGTTTACCGCGCTATCAGCCGGATCGCTCAAATCGACAACGACTTGATTGAGTTCTCCGTCCAATCCGTCACCGAAGGGATCGATGCGATGGGCGAAGTCACGATCCGGATTCGCCACGCGGACACGGTGTTTTCGGGCCATTCGGCCAACACCGACATCGTGGTGGCTTCCGCCCAAGCCTACGTCAGCGCCCTCAACCGGTTGGCGGCGGCCCTGCAAACGGAAGGGAAGCGTAATCCCCAAACGGAAACGGTCTCGATCGGGTAAGTCTTGCCCCATGAGTCCCTAATTTCCTAAATGGGGGCGATATTGGGGCGATCGATTGGGGGGTCAGGTTCAGCGCCTGACCCCCAGCCAAACCAAAAGAAAAAACGAGGATACCGCTAGGGTTCCCTCGTGTTGCCGCAAATTTAGTGAAGTCTATCGGATCCCGATCGCCCCAATTGATGCGCTAGGGCGATCGCCCGACTTTCTCCAAAGACTGAAAAAACTGAAAAGCTGGGAAGCTGCCAACGGCGATTCTGAAGAATCAACCGCAGCCTTGGTTTAACCGCCCGCGACGGCCGGCACGATGCTCACCTCATCGCCGTCGGCCAGGCTGGTGGCTTGGCCATCCAGGAAGCGGATGTCTTCGCTGTTCACGTAGACATTCAGGAAGCGGCGGAGTTTGCCTTGCTCATCGCAAATGCGCTCTTTAATTCCCGGACAGCTTTCTTCCAGGGAATTGATCATCGCGTCGATCGTGTCGCCGCTGCATTCGATTTCGGCCCGATCCTCGGTGAATTTTTGCAGCGGGGTAGGAATCAAAACTTTAATGGCCATGGTCGTGCAGATTCAGAAACTCAGAACAACGCAAAAAAAAGGGCAGGCGATCGAATCAATCATCGAATCGTGACGATGAATCGTGATTGCGAGTCGTGATTGCGAACAATCAACAACAGTCACAAGCAAGCCCGCAAACAGCAGGCACGAATCGCCCGAGATTGGCCCTAGCCTCCTAACCTCACCCCAGTGGGATTCGGTGGTGGGGTTCGGTCGGCCGCCGCTTGGGCTGGCCAGGTCAGTGGACAGGCTCCCCATGGGCAAGAGCTATGAGCGCGTGACCAACTCCCGCGCGGTGGGGGTGATTCACAACCCAAGCCGCGAATCACCCGGTTTTTGGGAAAATCCCTAGACCAAAACCTGTTGCCACTCCAGGCGATCGAGCGTGCGGGCCCGATCCCAAGCACGCTCAAAGCTATCCAGCTTCGGATCAATTTCCAACGGTTGACCCGCATGGCTTTGAACCGCCTCTTGGGTTTTCAGACCGTTGCCGGTGATGTAAACCACCGTGGTTTCGTCGGGGTTAATCTTGCCCGCTTCCACCAATTTCTTCAAGACGGCGATCGTCGTACCGCCAGCAGTTTCCGTGAAGATGCCTTCGGTTTCCGCCAGCAGCTTGATCCCTTCCACGATTTCTTCGTCGGTGGCGGTTTCAATGTGGCCGCCGGTTTTGCGGGCTTGCTCCACCGCATAGATCCCATCAGCGGGGTTCCCGATCGCGATCGACTTGGCGATCGTGTTGGGCTTCACGGGGGCAATAAAGTCCCGCTCTTCCTTGAAGGCCGTGGCGATCGGGTTGCAACCCTCCGCCTGGGCCCCGCTACACTTCACGGGCTTCGATTCCACCAAGCCCGTGGCGATCAGCTCTTGGAAGCCCTTGTGAATTTTCGTGAACAGGGAGCCAGAAGCCAACGGAGCCACAATGTGATCCGGCAGTTGCCAACCCAACTGTTCCGCCACCTCGAAGCCCAAGGTCTTGGAACCTTCAGAGTAGTAAGGACGCAGGTTGATGTTCACGAAGCCCCAGCCGTAGCTGTTGGCCACTTCCGAGCAAAGACGGTTCACTTGGTCATAGTTACCGCGCACCGCCATCACGGTGGGGTTATAGATCAACGTGCCCAACACCTTGCCCGATTCCAGGTCAGCGGGAATGAACACGCAGCATTCCAAACCCGCGTGGGCTGCGATCGCCGCTGTGGAGTTAGCCAAGTTGCCGGTGCTGGCGCAGGAAACCGTAGTGAAGCCCAGCTCGCGAGCGCGGGTCAGGGCCACGGACACCACCCGATCCTTGAAGCTCAAGGTGGGCATGTTCACCGCGTCGTTCTTGATATAGAGGTTCTTGAGACCCAAACGACGAGCCAGGCGGTTAGCCTTCAGGAGGGGAGTCATGCCCGTGCCCACGTCGATCGGGTCGCTGCCTACGGGCAGAAAATCTTTGTAGCGCCAGATGGAGTTCGGGCCGGCCGCAATTTTTTCGCGCGATACGTTGCGGGCGATCGCCTCGTAGTCATACTTCACTTCCAGCGGGCCAAAGCACAACTCGCACACATGCATGGCGGTGGCTTCGTATTCAGCACCACATTCTTTGCACTTCAGGTGCGTAAAGTGGCCGCTGTGGCTATGGTGGCCATCGGTTGGGTGGCTGTGCTGATGATCGGGCGATTCGGTGGCGGTGCGGCGGGTATCGAGAACTCCAGTCATGGGGCGGTTTCGCTCCTGTTTTGCGGCAACGGGATTAGGGAGTATCCCATCGAATGCAGAAAGCGTATCACGGGTTACAAGGGGCCTGCAAACAATCCCGATTAAAAAAGTCGGGATTTGTTTTACACCTGTTTCAACGCCCAAAACCCGGATCTGTAAAGGGATATGTCGATCGCCCGCCATCGGTTAAGCTATCGATCGCACCTTGCTACAAAATTTTTATTTTTCTTAAGAAACTGTGATGGTCATCGGGCGGAGGGGGCGTTGGTGGCAACGGTGGGTGATGGTGACAGGCTGTGCCATGGCGGTAACCCTTTGGGGGGATGGGTTTTCCACAGGGTTGTCCCTGGGCGTTGTGGCCGGAAACCGCCCCCCTTCCCCATCGGTTGCCCTTGCCCTTACGTCACCCCCCTTGCCCATCGGTCAATTTGAAGCGGCCCCTTGCCCATCGCTGCTGCGCACCGAGGCCTTGGCTCGGTTGGGCGATCGGTTGCGCTGTGGCTTTGTGACCGTGCCGGAGCGCCATGCCAACCCCACGGGGCCCACGATTCGCCTGGCCGTGGCCCAAATTCGCAGCGATCGCCCCCAGGCCCAACCGGATCCGCTGGTGATGGCCCAAGGAGGGCCCGGTGGTTCCACCCTGATGCTGCTGGAACCTTGGTGGGAAGCCATCGCCGCCACGCCGGGCCTGAGCGATCGGGACTTGGTGCTGATTGAGCAACGGGGCACGCAATTTTCCCAGCCCTATTTGTTTTGCCAAGAAATCTACGAGGTCGATCGACAGATTGCGCCCCAACTGCCCCAGCTCAGCGAGGAAACCATCAACCAAAAAACCCTGGCGGCCTATGGGGCCTGTCGCGATCGACTCTTGGGCCAAGGGATAGACCTGGGAGCCTATAACAGTTGGGAAAATGCTGACGATATCCCGCTGGTGATGTCTGCCCTGGGCTATGGCCGCTTCAATTTCTATGGGGTGTCCTACGGGACAATGTTGGGTCAACACCTGATGAAGCGCCATCCCGATCGACTGCGGAGCGTGATCCTAGATGCGGTGGTTCCCCTAAACACCAACTACATCACCGAATCCTTGCGCAGTCACGATCGGGCCCTGCGGCAACTGTTTGAACAATGCCGACGATCGCCCGTTTGCCAGCGGGAATATCCCCGTCTGCAAGAAACCTTCCAAGCCGTGGTGGCCCAACTGGAGCGCCAGCCCATTACCACTGAAGGCTTTGACGCGATCGCCTATGTGGATGCGCAATTGCAAGCGGGGCGATCGGGCCGAGTCCTGGCCGCCAATGGTGAGCAATTTTGGCGCACCGTGGCGATCGACGGCGATGGGCTGGTTAACCTGGTCATTTCAGCGCTCTACGACAGCAGCTTAATTCCGCAACTCCCGGAATGGCTGCGCGAAATGCGATCGGGCGACTGGTCTTCCCTCACGGAGCTAGCGTCCGATTGGTTCAGCCCCCTAGCCGACGGAATGCAACAATCGGTGCTTTGTGCCGAAGAGGCCGGATTCACCACCCCCGGAACCACCGACTTGGGCAGCATTCTGCCGGAATTGCGCTCCCTCAGCACCGATCCACAAGAATTTCTAGACAGTTGCCGTCTCTGGCCAGTCCCCACCTTGGGCCCCGAAGCCAACCGCCCCGTGCGCACCAACATTCCAACCCTGTTGCTGTCGGGCAACTTAGATCCGGTCACGCCGCCACCCTTTGGCAATCAGGTGGCAGCCAGCCTGTCCCACGCCTATCACTACACCTTTCCCGGGTTGGGCCATGGGGCCTTTGCCAGCAGTGATTGCGCCAACCGCCTGGTTCGCGATTTTTTGCGCGATCCAAACCAATCTCCCGATGGGCGTTGTGCGGCTCAGGTGCAATTTATGCCCCAAGTGCCGATGATTCCTGCCCTGCACGCGATCGCGGTGTGGGGGACGCGAGTTCGATCGCTCGTCCCCTTGGGCTGGCAGCGAGATTCGATCTTGACCAACCTGTGGCGATCGCCCGAAACAGAACCGAATGAAGGCCGCATCAGCTTCATGTGGGTGGTGGGCGAAACCGGCCCCCAAGCCTTGCGACGGTTGGGGCTGACCGTGCCCTTGACCGCTCAAGGATCCCGGCAGGTGGGCGGGCGCACTTGGCAGCTTTACACTAGCCCCCAAAGCCCGGTGCAGGTGGCCGCCACCACCGACGGCCAGGATACGTATCTCATTGCAGTGGAAAGCTTGCGCCAGCGATCGCGCCAAGCCATTTTGCAAGGGGCGATCGCCGGGTTTCAACTGGCCCCCGCCATTGCATTGCCGTCCAAGCCATAACCCTGGACTGATTAGTGCCGATTAATTAGGCTTGAGCCTCTGAGTTAGTACCCATGGGTGCTAACTCATGGGTGCAACTCATCAGCTCATGGGTGTAGGCGTAGGAACAACGATCGCCGGAGCCGGCCGGCCCCGCCGTGCCACCTCCACAAACTGGCTAACCCGGTTCGGGTCGATCGGCAAATCCCGCCGGCCTCGCCGCTTCAGGGAGCTGGCCACAATTACCCCATCCGCCACTTCCAGCAGTTGCGCCACATTGTCATAATTAGCCCCGCTGCCCACAAAGATCGGCGTATCTCCCGCCGCAGCCTTGGCTAATTCCAAATCTTCAATGTTTGGCGGGCTACCAGTGGCCCAGCCCGACAAAATCGCCCCATCGGCCAAGCCACGTTCGATCGTGTCCTGCACCGCCACCGTTAAGTTGGGCGACCCGATCGGGCGAGCATGTTTCACCAACACATCCGCCAAAATCTTGACATCATTGCCCAGTTCTCGCCGGTAACGCAGGAGCTGGTGGGCCTGGCCTTCAATCAATCCCTGATCGGTGGCCATCACCCCCGACAGCACATTGACCCGAATGAAGTGCGCCCCGGTGCAAGAGGCGATCGCAATGGCCGAATGGGCATCATTGCGCAACACATTCACCCCGATCGGTAAAGTCACCAAATTTTGTAAATGGTGAACCACCAGCGTCATGGCACTCACCACCGCCGGATCAACCGCATCTTTCGGAAAAGGGGCATCAAAAAAATTTTCCACCAAAATCGCATTCACCCCACCGGCAGCCAGCGCCACTGCTTCCTGTTCAGCGCGCTCAATAACTGCCTTAAGGCTCAGTCCCCACCGCGCAGAACTCGGCAGCGGCAACAAATGGACGACTCCAATGATTGGCTTAGGATGTTTAAAGACTCGATCTAGATCCACGCAAAGACCTGAAAACTCGGCGAAACACAGCGGCGTTGCTAGCACCCCCCATTCTATCGAGCTTAGGGATCCCAGTCGGGTCAAATTTTCGGGCAAATTTTGAGGCAAGTTCTCGGGCGAGTTCCCGGGCAAGTTTTCGGGCAAGTTCTCGGGCGAGTTCCCGGGCGAGTTCCCGGGCAAGTTTTTGGGCGCAGGGTGCGCCGTCGATCTTCGTTCATTTCTGAGTCGGGTCTGGGGTGGTGTTTGGGGTGGTGTTTGGGTTGCCTCCCTGTCCGCTATTTGCAGAGTGATTGCGACCCTATCCACCCCTGTAGTTAATGCCCATAAACTCATGTTCAGAAAACCCTGAATTCCAAGACTCCTTGGCCAGAGCAGGGTAAAACCTGCTTGGAAGGCACAAGTATCTTGAAAACGCAATATTCCACCGTGCGAGATGCGAGAGCTTATCCCACTCTCCCCTGATAGCTACGAACTCATGTCTAGAAAATATTCATATAAGAAATACATTTTCGAGGCTAAGATGAAGGCCGAAGATTGTTTAGTACAGAGAGATTGGTGAATTGATTCCTCAAGACTTTTTGAGACAAATTGCGAAGGAGCATAGTGTCTCGAATACCGAGCTGGATGTGCTGGCCGCAGCCATCAATGGTGAGCCGATGAATGCCATTGCCCAACGCCTAGGAATCCGCCCAGAAGCGGCCCGTAAGCGCTTGGGTGAAGTGTATAAAAAGTTTCATATTGCTGGTGCTGGGCCAGGAAAATTGGCCAAGCTTCAGCAGATTTTGGTGTCTCAGTATCAAACCCGCCAAACACAAGGGCCGATCGTGGCAATTCCGGTCACCCCCGAAGTGGAAGTGGGCGAGTTGCCGCCGCAGTATGACTGGGGAGAAGCGCCGGATATTTCGGCTTTCTATGGCCGTGCGCAGGAGCTGACTGCCCTGCAAACCTGGATTTCTCAAGATCACTGCCGCGTGGTGGCCTTGCTGGGGATCGCGGGAATTGGCAAGACGGCGTTGGCGGTGCGCTTGGCTCGATCGCTCGAAGAGCAAGACGAGTTTGAGTTCATCATTTGGCGATCGCTCCGCCATGGGGTTTCGCCCCGCGAGGTGATTGGTCGGTTGGTGCAAACCTTGTCTCGCAAGCGCCAAACCTATTTGCCCGACAGTGCCCACAACCGCATTACGTTGTTGATTGACTATCTGCGTCAACACCGCTGCTTGTTGGTGCTGGATGGGGTGGAGTCGGTACTGCGCCAAGGGGATATCTCCGGACAATACCGCGACGGGTTTGAGGACTATGGTGAATTGCTGCGCCGGGTGGGCGAAGAGTCGCACCAAAGCTGCTTGCTGCTCACCAGTTCCGAAAAGCCCCGTGAGGTGGCTCGCCTAGAGGGCAATACGTTGCCGGTGCGAGTGTCGCAGTTGGGCGCGTTGGGCCCCGATGAAGCGGGTGAAATTTTCCGCGACAAGGGCTTGCAAGAGGAAAAACTCTGGAAGGAGTTGATTGATTTGTATCGGGGAAACCCGCTCACCTTGAAGATTGCTTCGACCACGATTCAAGAACTGTTTGGCGGTCGGGTGTCGGAGTTTTTGAAGCAATCGACCCTGGTGTTTGGGGATATTCGCGATTTGTTGCAACGCCAGTTTGATCGCCTGTCGGATATTGAACGGGCGATTGTTTATTGGTTGGCGATCGAACAGCAACCTCTGTCTTTGAGCCAACTGCGCGACAAAATTTCGATTCCGTTCTCGCAACCGGAATTAATCGAAGCGTTGGAATCCCTGGGCCGGCGATCGCTGATTGAGCGTGGCGCGGCCGGTGGGGCCATGTTTGGCTTGCAACCGGTGGTCTTGGAATATGTGACCCAAGAGTTTACCGATCGGGCTTGCTATGAATTGCAAGACCTGTTGCGGACGCAAAAGATCGATCGCCTGGATCTGTTCCGTACCCATGCCCTCGAAGCCTCTGAGGGTAAAGACACGGGGCCGATTCTGCCGGCCGTTAAGGATCGGCTGCGGAAGCTGATTCGCAACGATCGCCAGCTTGAAGGTCAGCTCGATCGGGTGTTGGCCGTTTTGCAAGCCAAGTTCCCCCTCGAAGTGGGCTATGCCACCAGCAATGTCCAAAGCGTTTTGGATTCGTTGCGGTTGGATCTGCCTCCGGTTGAGGCTTAGGGGTCGTCGTCATCGGCTGGCGCGAGGCTGAAGCGACTGAGTTTTGGTGCGCCAGTCGCTGTAATTAAGGACTTGAAGTCCCTTCAGACCGTTGATTAACCTTCACCTCCCTTCTCCTCCGTTTGCTTGGAGAGTTGGGGGGTGAATTTTTTGATCGTGATTTGGAATGGGCCCTTTGACCAACGCTCAGGAGGCGGCCTCGGTTTGACCGTAGCCCGCTTGGCCGTAATAGGTGCTGTAATCCATATGTAAGCGAGGATTCAGCAAATCTGAGACCGGGTGATTTTGCCGCAGATGTTCCTCCACAATCCTGGACACATCCGCTGGCTCGACCCGGGCATACCAAGTTTCATCGGGCACAATTCGCACACTGGGGCCCAAGTGGCACTGGCCATGGCAATCGCTGGCGGTGACAGTGACCCCCGCTGGCAAGGCGGCGCTCTGGAAAGCGGCCAGCACGGCTCCCGATCGATTGCGGTAGCAGTGAACGTTCTGGCAAATCAGGATCGATCGCCCATTTTCCCCTGTACCCAACTCGGCCGCAGGCTGGTTTTGGGACTGGAGTTCAGAATCAGCGGCGTTGTTCATAGCGGTAGCCGGGGTGTGCTTGGGCGTGTTTGGTGTGGAGTTGGGTGTGGATTGGGGCACAGAGTGTGTCACGAGCGGCTTTCGAGGGTGTGGAATGAATGGGGCCAGGAGTCTGGCCAGGAGCCGAGACCGCCATTTCTCTGATTATGATGGTTCAGAGGCGAGTCGGAGGCGAAGGCAACCCCCATGGGCGATCGGACGGCCATCCCTTGGCTGTATCTGTGGCAAGAAACCCGGCAAGGCCTGCGACGGGGCGGCTGGATGAACTGGGCCGCCGTGGGTACGGTGGCGGTGTCCTTGTTTTTGTTTGGCATTAGCTTGCAGGGCACTTGGTATCTCGATCGGGCCCTGGCCAAACTGGGGAGCCAGCTCGAAATTTGCGTGTATTTGCAACCCGGGGCCCAAACCGCCGCCGTTGCCCGATCGATCGCCCAGCTCGAAGGCGTGGTGGCCGTGCAAGTGATTCCGAAAGATCAGGCCTGGCAAGACCTGGTTCGGGATTTGGGCATTTCGGATATTGCCCGCGCCACCCAACAGTTGGAAGGCAACCCCCTCACCGACGAGCTAAAAGCCCAAGCAGCCCAGGCCGAGCTGACTCCCCAACTGGCGGCCACCATTGCCCAATTGCCCGGCGTAGATGCGGCCCGGTATGCGGCGGAAGTGGTGGTGCGGCTGCGGGAACTGGATTGGGGGCTGAAGGTGGTGGCCACGGGTACGATCGTCCTGTTGGTTTCCGCTGCGATCGCCACGATCATCACCGCCATTCGGTTGGTGGTGGCCGCCCGTCGTCAGGAAATTGAAATTGCTCAACTGGTGGGGGCAACCCCTGTGTGGATCTATCTGCCCTTTATTCTCCAAGGGGCCGTTTTTGGATTCCAGGGAGCCTCGATCGCCAGTTTGGCCGTCATGGCCTTGCAACAGGCCCTCGGTTCCTTGCTGAACAGCCGCTTGGGATTGGTGCAACTGCTGGCCCGAGACTTGCCCCTCACGGGTTCTGACTTGCTATTGTTGCTTTCGATTTTGGTAGGGTTTGGCTGTTCCGTGGGCCTCTTGGGCAGCTACGTGGCCGTGCGTCGCACCACCAGCGACTTGGCCATCAGGGGCGCGGAGTTTGAGGTTTAGTCCAAAACTGCGATCGGCCCCAAGCATCAAAACTGTTGATTAACCCCAATCCCGAAACTCAGGTCTAAGGAGGCTTGTTTGATGTTGCTTTCACACCGTTTGCCCCCCTTGGGGTTTTTGGCTTGGGTGCGCCAATGGCTCGATCGCGCGTTGGTGGGTTGTTTGGCTGGGGCGATCGCCCTGGCGCTGTGGTTTGTTGGCCCCAATGCCGCCTGGGCCTTGGGTGGCCCTCAGCCGGCCTTGAATGCCCCGGCTCCCGATTTCACCCTGCCCAGCAACAGCGGCGATGGCATGATTTCGCTGCAAGATTACCGAGGCCAGTGGGTGGTGTTGTATTTCTACCCCAAGGATTTCACCTCTGGCTGCACGATCGAGGCCCAGCGGTTCCAGCGCGACTTGCCCCAATATCAAGCCCGTAACACCCAAATTTTGGGAGTCAGCGCCGATGATGTGGACAGCCACGCGGAATTCTGTGATGCGGAGGGGTTGCGTTTTCCCCTGTTGGCAGACACCGACGGGGCCGTCAGCCGGGCCTATGGTTCCTGGATGAATCCCATGTCCATGCGCCATACCTATCTGATCGACCCGGAAGGGATGCTGCGCGATCGATTCTTGAAGGTGCGGCCGGTGGTTCACAGTGCGGAAGTGCTGGAACGGCTGGATCAGTTGCAGAAAGTCGGCTGATTGACGGCCGGGGCGATCGAAGTAGGGTGGAATTGGCCGAATTCATAGATTGAATTCATCAATTGAATTCATAACCTTGAGCTGAGGAGTTGCGATCGCGGTGGCTGTTCCCTCTTGTTCCCTGTCGATCATGGTGGCGCGTACGGATTTGCCATTCATGATGCACACCATTCCGCACCTGGTTCGGAGTTGCAACTTTCCCTTTGTGGAGCGGGTGCTATTTGTGGATACGGCTCCCCTGTCTGGCGATAAGGTGCAGCGGCCGGGCCTGGGGACGATCGAGCAATTGCGGGCCGCCTGCCAAGAACTGCTCGATCGCGGCATTGTCGATCGGCTCGCAGACATGGACTATGGCCAACGGCCCCAGGTTTACCGCAAGCACTTCGGTTGGCCCCTGCCCCACACCCACAACTGGAAGGGCTACCCCATTTTTGGCAGCCTCTACGCCCTCGAAGCGATCGCGGGTGACTACCTGCTGCACTTCGACAGCGACATGATGCTTTATCAAAAGCCCGGCCATGATTGGATTTCCGAAGGGGTGGAACTGCTCAAGGCTCGGCCCGATGTGATGTCTGTGCGGCCACTGACGGGGCCGCCGGCCGATGCCATGCATCAGGTCAAACCCTTCACCCAAGACCCCGATGGGTTTTATCGCTTCAAATTCTTCAGCAGCCGCGCCTTTTTGATCGATCGCCGCCGGTTTGACCAACTCTTGCCCTGGCCCATTTTGTGGCATCGATCGCCCCGGCCCTGGTTCGATCAGCTCCCCACCGCCCTGCGCACCGCCTTGTATGGAACCACCGGGCGCGGTCGCCTGGATTCCTGGGAATTAATGGTTTCCAAACGGCTGGAACTGGGCCCCTGGTGGCGGGCGGTGCTGCCGTCCACCGATGCTTGGACGGTGCATCCCAACCTCCGATCGCCCGAATTTTTAGCCGCCCTGCCGCAAATTCTGGCCAAAATCGAACAGGGTTGGTATCCCCCCGAACAGGCAGGCCAATATGACTTGCAGATTCAGCCCTGGTTGGCGGCCTTGGCTGCCGAGAATTAGCCGCCGGAATTGGCTCGATCGCCCCGGTAGTCAGTTCTTGAAGCGTATTGTCCGGGCCGGACTTTCGGAACCAAGCCTTATCATTAGGCTCAGGTGTGGTGTGAACAAACTTGAAGGAGTGTCATGCTGGCTAAGAGTCCTTCCGTTGCCAGCCGGGCCGGGCGATCGACCTCCCGTCGAAGCCTCGGGCCTGCCGTTATCAGCAACCTGAATGCGGACTTTGTTAAACGACTGTTTGACATCGTTTTTTCCCTGTTTGTACTGACTGTTTTTTCGCCGCTGTATCTGCTGCTGATTGCCCTTGTGGCCTTCAGTTCGCCCGGCCCCGTTTTTTATACCCAAAGTCGCGTCGGCAAAAACTTTCGCCGTTTTCGGTGCATCAAATTTCGCACCATGGTGGTGAACGCCGATGAAATGCTAGCCGCCATGATTGCCAAAGATCCCGCCCTGCAGGCCGAATATGCCGCCACCTGCAAGCTCAAGCGCGACCCCCGCATCACCTGGATTGGTCGCTTTTTGCGGGTGACCAGCTTGGACGAATTCCCCCAGTTTTTAAATGTATTGCTGGGGGATATGAGTGTGGTGGGGCCGCGGCCGTTGGTTCCCGAAGAATTGCCCATGTATGGTCGTCACATCCATAAGGTGCTGACCGTGAAGCCGGGAATTACTGGACTATGGCAAGTGTCGGGACGCAACGATATTCCCTACGATCGCCGCATTTCGATCGATGTGTACTATGCCAGCGCTCGGAACCTTTGGCTTGATATTTGGATCGTGTTAAAGACCCTCTGGGTGGTGGTGGCCACCAAGGAGAACGGCGCTTACTAGGCCCTAGTGTCCTCGATCCATCAGCAATGACCCGCAACGATCGCCCGCAACGATGCCCTGCGGTTGGTGGCGGCCTTGCTCGATCGTCATGGATAATGGCGACGGTTCGATCGCGCTTGGGTTGCGGTGCTGTTCTCCCTTCAGGTTCGATCGCCCAGCCCAGACGATCCCAACCTCCCTTCAGTCGTAAACCCTGTCCCTAATGACGCAACCCAAGCGCGCCCTAATCACCGGCATTACCGGCCAAGACGGCTCCTATCTGTCGGAACTGCTGCTCCAAAAGGGCTATGAAGTTCACGGCATCATCCGCCGCACCTCCACCTTCAACACCGATCGGATCGATCACCTCTACGAAGATCCCCACAACGAAGGTGTGCGGCTGTTTCTGCACTACGGCGATCTGTGCGATGGCTCCACCCTCCGCCGGATCCTCGACAAAATTCAGCCCCACGAAGTCTATAACCTGGGGGCCCAGTCCCATGTGCGGGTGAGCTTTGACGAGCCGGAATATACCGTGGATGCCGTAGGGCTGGGAACCTTGCGGATTTTGGAGGCCTTGCGCGAAACCCAACAACGCACCGGCCAAGAAATTCGCTATTACCAAGCTGGCTCTTCCGAAATGTTCGGCAAGGTGCTGGAGGTTCCCCAAAAGGAAACAACCCCGTTTTATCCCCGCAGTCCCTACGCCTGCGCCAAGGTCTATGCCCATTGGCAAACGGTGAATTACCGCGAGTCCTACGGGCTATTTGCCTGCAATGGCATTTTGTTTAACCACGAGTCGCCTCGTCGGGGTGAAACCTTCGTGACCCGCAAGATTACGCGGGCCCTGTCGCGAATTTTGGCCGGAACCCAAAAGAAAATCTTTATGGGTAATCTCGATTCCAAGCGCGATTGGGGCTATGCCAAGGACTACGTGCGGGCCATGTGGCTGATGTTGCAGCAGGAACAACCCGATGACTATGTGGTGGCCACCAATGAAACCCACTCGATCCGGGAGTTTTTGGATGTGGCCTTTGGCTATGTGAATTTGGACTGGCAGCAGTTTGTGGAGTTTGACCCGCGCTACTTGCGGCCGGCTGAAGTGGATCTGTTGATTGGGGATGCGGGCCGGGCGAAGGAAAAGCTGGGCTGGGAACCGTCGGTGACCTTTGAGGAATTGGTCAAGATCATGGTGGATGCGGATCTGCGGGCGATCGGGCTGGAGCCGCCCGGAGAAGGGGAGGCCCTGATGCATCGAGAAGCGGCCACCGTGCGCCAGGATTCACCGATTACGGTGGACTTGGGTGGCTGATGCGTGAAAACCAGGGGGCTTTGGCTCAAGCACCCCAATCATCAGTCCAATCATCAGTCGTGGGGGCAAGGGGCTTTAGCTCCTTGTCTGCGTTGATCGCTGGGGCACACAGGGTGGCTAGTTTCGGCTGCTCAGAGACCCGCTCAAGCTTCCCGATCGAGCCGCAACTCGTGAATATTCCAAAATGCGCCGCCGAGGGCATTCACCTTTAGCCCTTGGAGCGTGTTTCGCACGGCCACCAGAGAATAGGGCGTGATCAGGTGGATGAAGGGAAGATATTGCTGGGTTAACTGCTGGGTGCGGGCGTAAAGGGCGCGGCGCTTGGTTTCATCTAGCTCCTGGGAGGCTTGGGCATAGAGGCGATCGATCTCCAATTCCCAGGGGGCAAATTCCTGGCCCACCAGTTGCTTGCCGGGATCCGGCGTTTGGTTAAAGGCATGGAGTCGGCCCGTGACCCGCCACACATTGGAACCGCCGTGGGGTTCAACACCGCCGGTAAATCCCAGCAAATGGCATTCCCAATCCAAACTATCGGAGAGTTTGGAAACCAAGCTGCCAAAGGCGATCGGCTGAAGATCAACCTTCATTCCCAGTTTGGCCAGGTCTTGGGCGATTTGTGCGCCCATGGCTTCGCGAATTTTGTTGCCCGCGTTGGTGATCAGGGTGAAGCGCACTCGGTTGCCGGCCGCGTCGAATAATTCACCGTTGCGATTTTGGAAGCCGGCCTCGGTCAGCAGTTGGCGCGATCGCTCCGGGTTGAAACCATAGGTCAGCAGCCCCTGTTCCGGCGAGAGGTAATAGGGGCTTTGGCTGGCGATCGGGGAATGTTGCAGTTGCCCCAGCCCCCGAAAGATGCTGTCAATCATGGTTTGGCGATCGATCCCGTGGGCCACCGCCTGCCGAAATTGCAAATCATTAAACCAAGCAGACTTGACCGGATCAACGAGAGGTTTGCCGTCCCGTTGGCCTTTGTTCAAGTTGAAGCAGATAAACGAAGTGGTTAAGGTGGGGCCAGCGTTGTAAATCGTGAAGTTGCCGCGTTTTTCCTCCCGCTTCAGCAGGGAAAAATAGTCGGCGGTGACGCTGATCGAGTCCAAACCGCCCGATCGAAACTGCAAGAGGGAGGTGTCTTGGGATTCCACAATTTGCCAAACCCACTCTTCGATGTAGGGCTGGGGCGCATTGTTTGGCCCCTTGCGCCAATAGTGGGGATTGCGCTCAAACACCAGCCGTTGACTGGTGACATATTCCTTGAGCCGGTAGGGGCCATTGCCAACAATTTGGCTGGGCGGAGTGTCCACGCCCCAAGTGGTCAAAAATTGCGGCCGGCCGTCGGTTCCCTTGGTTTTGAGGGTGGGGCGCAGGCGATGGGCGGGCAAAATGCCCACGCCCAAACTTCGCAAAAAGGGAGCAAAGGGTTCCGGAACGCTGAATTCCACCTGGAGCGGGCCCAGCATTTTCACTTGGGGTAGCGCGTTGCTTTGGCCCACCCGCAACACGTCTCGAATACCCGTGGGAATTGCTTCATTGAAGAAGACTTCATTGAAGGTGAAGGACACATCATCGGCCGTGAGGGGCGCACCGTCCGACCAACGCAACCCCGATCGCAGGGTGACAACGATCCGCTGACCGTTGTTGCTCATTTCCCAGCCTGCGGCCAGGGCCGGTTCCACCTTGCCGGTTTCTGGATCTTCTTCCACCAGGCCTTCGTAGGTGATGCCGAAGATGTTGGGCGATTCTTCGTTAATGGCGTAGTTGAAGGTTTTGGGTTCGCTGAGGATGCTGGTGACCAGTTGCGATCGCCCGCCACCGCCCGTGCTGCCCGATCGCCCACAACCCCCGATCGCCGCGATCGACAGTCCCCCCAAGGCCCACAGCAACCGCCGCCGAGTTAGCCCCACCGTCCAATCCGTTAACGTTGCCATGTTCCTTGTTGCTTTGTTCTGGATCCGAACCGCTGCCTAACCTTGATGCAATGGCCTAGATGCAATGGTCTATGAAATGGCCTATGAAACGGCGGCTTCGGGTTTGGCAAAAATCATCCGCCCGGCGGAAGTTTGCAGGGCACTGGTGACCACCACCCGCAATTCACCGCCCAAATAGGAGTTGCCATCTTCAACCACCACCATCGTCCCATCGCTGAGATAGCCCACCCCTTGGGCCGGTTCCTTGCCTTCCCGGACAATTTTTAGCTCAATGCTGTCGCCGGGCAGGTAGGCGGGGCGCAGGGCATCGGCCAGGTCATTGACATTCAAGACCGGGACGTTTTGCACCGTGGCCACCTTATTCAGGTTGTAGTCCGTGGTCAGCAGTGCGCCGTTGATTTCTTGGGCCAGTCGCACCAGTTTGGCATCAACGGTGGTGATGTCTTCGTAGTCGGCGGAGTGGATCGTGAGTCGATCGGGATAGGCCTCACGCATTTGCTGCAAAATATCCAGCCCCCGCCGCCCGCGCGATCGCTTCTGGTCGCTGGCGGAATCGGCAATGCGCTGCAATTCCTGCAACACAAACTGGGGCACAATCAAGCGCCCTTCAATGAATTTGGTTTCCAGCAGGGCCGTCAGCCGGCCGTCAATGATGCAACTGGTGTCCACCACCTTGGCGGCGGCCGGAGCCAGGGTTCCTTCACTGACCAGGATGGATTCAACGCTGTTGGGGTTAATTAACCGCAGGAACGATCGCCCGTGGGTGTCGGCCAGCGATACGCCCGTGACCGCAAACAGCACACTGCCCAACACCGCCACGAGGGGTTTGATGAAGGCCAGCTCCCAAGGAAACGGCAGCAGATATAAAGGAGCCAACATCAAGTTGGCCATCAACAGCCCCAACACCACCCCACCCGATCGGGTCAGCAGCCGATCGGGGGGCATTTGGCGCACCTGGTTTTCAATGCGTCGGTAGGTGGTTTGGCAAGCCAGTCCCAGCACCAAGCCAATCAGGGCCCCAAAACCACCCGTGGCAAAGCTGAGACCTTCGCGGTTGGTGACTTGGGCCAGGGTTTGGGCGGGCAAAAAGTCAATGCCGAAAAAGCCAATGCCCGCACCGGCGATCAGAAATGAAAGGATAATTACGGTGTCAATCATGGTCATCGATCGAGTGGACGATCGCCCGAGTCATCGCGACCATTGCTCAGAGCATTGCTTGCAGGCGGTGGATGCAGGAACGATCGCGGTGGCTAATTGCAGGCTCTTCGGTGGGTGGGGGCTGAGTCGAATTGGGATTGGTCGCGGTGGTTGCTAGTCCTTGATCGGCCGCCCATGGGCGGCGATTCAGAACGATTGCGCCCAATTCTTGACAGAATTTGATGAGTATTATAGCCCCGTGACTTGGTGGCTTTGGCTGAAACCCAGGGCGGTTAACCGATCGAGCCAGCAAATCAAGCCAGCAAATCGGGCCAGCAAATCAAACGAGCTAAGGCACGCGATCGCGCCAGCCGATTTCCACAAGCCGATCAAGCTAACTGGCAACAGCGACCCAAAACACCGACCCGGAACGCCGACAGAATCCCATGAGTCATCCCGTCGCCCTGGCCCTGTCCCCGCCCCGGGCCGCCTATTTGCACATTCCCTTTTGTCGGCGGCGTTGCTTTTATTGCGATTTCCCCATTTCCGTGGTGGGGGAGTTCAAAACCTTCCGCGATCGCCCCGACCAACCACCGGAACCCGCCACAGGTCGCAACAGCCCCCAAATCATTGAATACTTGGCAGCCTTGGAGCGGGAAATCACCCTTGGGGCCGATCGCGCCGCCGCAGACCAACCACCCTTGGAAACTGTCTTTTTTGGGGGCGGCACGCCGTCCCTGCTGGCCCCCGAACAGGTCGATCGGCTCTTGCAACTGCTCGATCGCCGCTTTGGGTTGGCTCCCCAAGTGGAAATTTCCATGGAACTCGATCCGGGCACGTTCGATCGCGCCTGGTTGGCGGGCTTTTTGGCGGCCGGGGTCAACCGCATTAGCCTGGGGGTGCAAGCCTTTCAATCGGAATTGTTAGCCGCCTGCGGCCGATCGCATGGAGTCCAAGATATTGAACAGGCCGTGGCCCTTTTGCAGTCAGCGGGGGTCAAAAATTGGAGCCTAGATCTGATCTCGGGATTACCCAATCAGTCGATCGACCAGTGGCAAGCGTCCCTCGATCGGGCTGTGGCCTGTGGCCCGGCGCACCTGTCAGTTTATGACCTGATCATTGAGCCGCAAACCGTGTTCGATCGACGCTACCAACCGGGCGATCGGCCCCTACCCTCCGATGAACAAACGGCTCAAATGTATCGGATGGCTTCCCAAACCCTCCAGGCAGCGGGTTTTCAGCACTACGAAGTTTCCAACTATGCCCAGTCGGGCTTTCAGTGTCGCCACAACCGCACCTACTGGGAAAATCGCCCCTACTACGGTTTTGGGATGGGAGCCACCAGCTACGTGGCCGGGCAGCGCTTTGGCCGGCCACGCACCCGAGCTGCTTACTACGATTGGCTGAACAACGGCGCAATTGAACCACCCGCTTCACCCCAACCTGCGCCCGATCGATTGGCAGAAACGCTGATGTTGGGGTTGCGGTTGGCGGAGGGTTTGGCCTTGGAACCCCTGCGCCGAGAATTTGGCACGGTTTGGGTCGATCGGGTGTTGCAATGCCTCGATCGATTTGTGGCGGAGGGTTGGGTGGTGCGATCGGGCGATCGGCTTGCTCTTGCAGAACCGGATGGTCTGCTATTTTCTAACAGCATTCTGGCGGAAATTTTCAGCACCTTGGAACAAGAACCATAGAGCTATCTAATGATCTTGATACTGCTTACTATGATCGGTGCGATCATTCTTTTGGTTGAACTGAATCCAATGCCAATTTTCTTCAGCCCCGAGGAATATCTCAACCTAGAAGCCAATAGCCCCATGCGCCATGAATATCGATCGGGCTTGGTATACGCCATGGCCGGTATTTCCGAACGCTTCCTGGCTCGTCGGACAGCGGCGAACCAGGAAAAGTCCGGTTGAAGGTGACCCGGCTAGGCGATTAGGTTTTTGAGGGATTGGTGAATTTCCTGGGTGACGGATTGCAGGGTGGCGCGGCGATTGGCTTTGTAGTCCGCTGCGCGATCGCTCACCCAAATCGGGTCAGCAACCCGTAACCAAACCGCTTGTTTGCCCAGTTGCGGGGGCTTGCTGGTGTCGTCTCCCTGAATCCAGGTGGTGACGCGCCACAAAATCAGTAGGGTTTCCGCAAACCGTTCGGCGGTGGGTTTTTCGCGCACATAGCGGCCCGTGACGGCGGTGAACCGTTCCACTAGGCGCATGTGTTGCATTCGGATGGTGGCTTCGGCGGCCACCCAGTTGGCCAAACCGCGCTCCACTGGGCAGCGCGATCGCCCATCATCGCAGTAGATCCGATCCCAGCCGGCCTGTTCCAACCGCCGGCAACGCTCTTCAACCGTGCCAGTGTTGGTTACGCCAAAATAGGCTTCTCCCACCCGTAATGCCGTATCCAAGAGATTTTTCAGCCGTTGGCCCATGCGTTCGTTGGGGTCGGGCAAGTCCACGATCGGGAGGGTTTGTTGATAGAAGGTTTGATAAAACTGTTCCACCAAGTCCAAAAGCCGATCGCCCAACAGGTATAACCGCAAGTAGCGACCTTCTTCGGGGCTGGTGGGGGCGGTGGTTTTCAGGGGATTCGTGAGGCCAAGGCTGGTTTCGATCGTGTCGATGAGCCGATCGATCTCGGCCCAAGGGGGCGAAAGGTAGGTGTATTGAATCCCGATCGGGACAATGGCCACCCGTTCCGATCGCCCGGCCGATCGCAAATCCTCCACCGTCCAAAAGGCCATTTGGGCCACGCCCGGCTCCAGGGGGCTAACCACTTCGCTGTGGCTGTTGGTTGCGCCTTCCGGGGCCGCCGCCAGCGGAAACCGCCCGTTCAGCAACAGATCGCGAGCCGTTTTTAGCCCGGGGCGATCGAGCTTGCCCCGCTGCATTGATGTGCCGCCCAAGTGGGAAAACATCCAGGCCACCGCATCCCCCGCCCAAAGGGGAATGCCCCGATCGTAGATAAAGTGCGTGTGCGGCCAATCCGGCAGCCGAATGCCCCGATCGCGCGCTGCCTGGGGCACTGCCTCCCACAGCAAGTGGGACATCACGAACGGGTCATTGGTGCTGGGATGCCGAAAAGCCAAAATAAAGCGGAGTTTGCCCGCCTGGAAGTCGCGAAACAGTTCCGCCAACGTTTCAGCATTTTCCGTATGGAGTTTTGCGATGCCCTGTTGGCGAATCAACCAAGGAAAGATCCAACGCGCCAACCGATGCACCCAAGGGGTGTAGTTGGGTGGAATGAATTCCAGAGTGGGCTGAATGCCGGAAGCGGATGCGGCGGGCATAGGGTTAATCAACAGTTGGTAGAGTGGTTACGAGCAATCAACGGCCACCAAAGCCGCCTTGGCCTTGCCCAGTGGGGTTCAAGGCTTGGGAATCAACAGCATAGGCCCGATCGCCCCAGCACAATCGCCATTGGGTGTCTGTATTTTGGCCGGTTGTGCCCAAGGAAAACACGATTGGTGACCGCCTGGCCAGTTGTCTATTCAGGAGCGTGGGGATGAGCGAAGCAGCGGTGCGACCGGCCAAAATTACGCGAGTGTTGCCTGGATCAATTGCCCAGGAGGTGGGGTTTGAAGTGGGCGATCGGTTGGTGGCCATCAATGGCCAAAAACCCCGAGATTTGATTGATTACAACTTCCTCTGTGCCGATGAGGTGTTGGAGTTGGAAGTGTTGGATCAGCACGATCGCACCCACCTGGTTGAAATTGAAAAGGACTATGACGACGAGTTGGGCTTGGAATTTGAGGCGGCCCTGTTTGATGGACTGATTCAGTGCAATAACCGCTGTCCCTTTTGTTTTATTGATCAGCAGCCACCCGGTAAACGCGCATCGCTTTATTACAAAGATGATGATTATCGGTTGAGTTTTCTCTATGGCTCCTATCTCACCCTCACCAATTTGACGCAGCGGGAATGGGATCGCATCGAGCGGCTGCGGTTGTCGCCTTTGTTTGTTTCGGTGCATTCCACGGAGCCAGAGGTGCGATCGCGCCTGCTGAAAAATCCTCGGGCGGGCGAGATCATGAACCAGTTAGCTTGGTTTCGCGATCGGCGCTTGCAAATCCATGCTCAAGTGGTGCTCTGTCCTGGCATTAATGATGGGGTGCATTTGGAGCGAACCATTCATGATTTGGCCGGCTTTTATGGATCGCCTGCGGGCCAAGCCGGGCCCAGTCGGCGGGCTATGCCGGCCCTGGCTGACCAAGCCGCGATCGGGGGTGGCTGGGCCATTTCCGAAAATGTGACGTTGTTGGCGGGGCGATCGCCTGGGGCCGATTTGGGGGCGATCGAATCTGAGCGCGATCGGGTGGCGGTGATCGATCGCCTCGACGGTTCAGAAGCGGCAGAGTCGGATCTGTCTGACCCAAATGTTGTTAATCCGAATGTTGTCGATCCAGATGTTTTCGATCCAAATGTGTTCGATCCGCGATCGCAGCCCATGGGCTTGACGGATTGGGATTCAGAGGAAGATCAGGCCGATGGGGATGATCAGTGGGATGGGGCCGATGGGTTCGATCGGGCCGCTTGGGATGATCAAGACCCCAACGAGCTAGACGATGATCTAGATGGCGACCAAGACGAAGTGGAACCCCATCGCCCAACGGTCACCTCCGTGGCGATCGTGCCAGCGGGGCTAACGCAATTCCGCCCGGCCGATGATGAGCTACAGCCCGTTACCCCCGCCAAAGCCTGCGAAGTTATTGCCCAGGTGCGATCGCTCCAACAAACCTTTCGCCAAACCCTCGGTTCCACCTTTGTTTGGTTAGCCGATGAGTGGTTTCTGATTGCGGGTCAGGATTTGCCGGAAATGGTCGAGTACGAAGATTTTCCGCAAATCGACAACGGCGTGGGTTCCATTCGGCTGTTTGTGGATCAGTTTGAGCGGGCCCTGGCGGCGAACCCGGTGCGTGCAACTCCGTTTCCCCGTCGCCTCACCTGGGTGGTGGGGAACACGGTGGAGCGGCCCTTCAGTGGTTTGGTGCGCCAGCTCAATCAAATTTCGGGGCTAACGGTGCAGTTGGCGGCCCTAAATTCAGATTATTGGGGCCAAACCATGACCGTTACCGGCTTGCTGACGGGCCAGGATTTGGTGCAAAAGTTGGCGTGCCAAGATTTGGGGGATGCGTTGCTGCTGCCGTCGTTGATGTTACGCCATGGTGAACAGCGCTTTTTGGACGATATGACGGTGCAGGAGGTGAGCGATCGGCTGCAAGTCCCGATCGTGATTGTCACCAGTGCTGAAGCGGTGATTGAACAAGCGGTGGCCGCCGCTTGGCCCCAAGCGATCGCCCCCCAAGCGCCCAGTGATTTGCTGGCGTAGGAGTTTGGGGACTCGGGGGAGCGAGCCGGCCGATTCTGTAGGCCAGCCGCTAGACTAACCAGTATGCTTTTTGAGGCACAACCTCGATTCGATCCTGGGTCGATTCTCAGTTTGATCTCAGTTCGATCGAGTATCCACTGCGCAAGGCCATCCAACCGACGCTGGCAACCCCCACAGGGAGTAATCAATCCCTGAACTTTCGGGCCCCGAACTTTCGGGAGTTGGCAGCGTCTGCTGGTGACGATGCGAGCAATAGGCGAGTAATTGAGTAATTTACGAACTTTGCACCAGTGGCAGCCGTCAAAACAGCCGGTTTTAGGCGTGAGGAGCGAAGCAAGTTTTGGTTATGAAGATTGCCCATCGAGCGATCGCCACGGGTTTAGGGGTTACCGTCGCGTTGTGTTGTCTGTGGGCGGATGCCGCCCGCGCCGAGTCGGTGGAAGCGGATGCGGCCGCCACCTTGGCTGAAGCTGATCATGTCATAGCCGACAAGTCCCCTACTTCGCCACCGGATTCAGCCGCCGCGACTGGTTCGGAATCT
Organism: Limnothrix sp. FACHB-406; assembly: GCF_014698235.1. NCBI lineage: Bacteria > Bacillati > Cyanobacteriota > Cyanophyceae > Pseudanabaenales > Pseudanabaenaceae > Limnothrix > Limnothrix sp. FACHB-406. The sequence continues at coordinate 59,021 of NZ_JACJSP010000017.1, forward strand.
GCTGAATCCGCTGAATCGCCTCATTTGCCTGTTAATTCGCTGAATTTGCCTAAGCCAGCTAAACCGGCCAAACCGGCTGTGGGTGTGGTGGCCACCGCAGTTCCGATCGCTGCCGAGCGTCATCAGGAGCCGATCGCCCAAGAATCAGCCAGCCAAGAGCAAGCCAGCCAAGAGCAAGCCGGTCAAGAGCAAGCGCTTGCAGCAGCCTCCCCCAGGGCCGACGCTTTCGAGTCGATCGGGGGAGACTCAGCTCCCGTGGCCCAGGCGAATGATAGTTCCAGTAATCCCGATCCGTTCGGAAATGTGCCCTCAGCGCCTGGTTCCTTGGGCGATCGGCCTGAAGGCAACACAGAAGCGGATGAGCTGGTGATCCAACGGCTGGAATCTGACCCAAACCCGCTGCAATTTCCCACCCTGCCGGAAGAAGTGCGGATCTTGCTGACCCAGCCGATTACCCTTGAGCAGGCCCTAGAAATTGGCCGTCGCAATAACCGAGACCTGCGCCAGGCCTACCTCAGCATCGAAAGCAGCCGGGCCCAACTGCGCCAGGCGATCGCCGCCAACTATCCCCAATTGCGGTTTTCCTCTTCCCTCTCGGATTCGCTCACGGCCGGCAGTCGTTTGAACCTGTTGTTGCAAAACCGGACCGCTCGCCGTCTCGGCAATTTTGGGGGCCAGGTGGACATTGACACCCAAGATCAGTTCACCTGGAGCAGCGCTCTGGAACTGAGCTACAACATCTACACTTCGGGACTGCGGCCCGCGAACATTGCCGCCGCCCAAGCCCAGTTGCGAGCCACTGAGTTGTCCCTCGAAGCCACCTTTGAGGATTTGCGGCGCGACATCACCGATAGCTACTACCGGCTACAGCAGGAAAACGAGCAGCTCAAAATTGACCAATCGGCGGTCAAGTTTCGGGAGCAAAGCGTGAAGGATGCCCAAGCTTTGGAAAAGGCTGGGTTGGGAACGCGGTTTGAGGTGCTGCAAGCGGAAGTGGAATTGGCCAACGATCGCCAGTTGGTGGTGCAAACGCGCGATCGACAAACCCAGCGCCGCCGAGAACTGGCCCGGCTGTTGAGCTTGCCGGAGGCGATCGACATCCAAACCGCTGACCCGATCGCCAAGGCGGGTGAATGGACGCTGCCCCTCGAAGACAGCATCGTGTTGGCCTATCGCAACCGGGCAGAAATTGAACAGCAACTGGCCCAGCGAGAACTGAACAGCGCCCAACGGCGGGCCCGGTTGTCTCAGTTGGGGCCCCAGCTCAGTGCCTTTGCTCGCTATGAGTTGCTGGATGTGATTCAGCCCGATGACGACTTCAGCTTGGTCAGCGGCTATTCCACGGGCTTGCAGTTGCAATGGACGCTGTTTGATGGCGGAGCGGCGCGGGCCCAGGCGCGTCAGGAGTCGGTGGCGATCGAGCAGGCCGAAAACGGTGTGGGTCGGGCGCGCGATCGAATTCGGTTTGAAGTGGAAGTGGCCTACTCCAACCTGCAAGCCAACGCCGAAAACATTCAAACTTCCCTCAAGGCGATCGAGTCAGCCCAAGAGGAAGTGCGCTTGGCGCGGCTCCGGTTCCAGGCCGGCGTGGGCACACAGACCGATCGACTCAACGCAGAAACCCGCCTTACCCGGGCGCGGGGTAACGTGCTGATTGCGATTATTGGCTACAACCGCGCGTTGGCCGCCCTCAACCGTGCCGTCAGCAACCTGCCGCCGGGTACGATTCAACCGGTTCCGGAACCGATTCAACTGCCTGAACTGGTCGATGCACCGACGGGCCCTGCTACTCCGTAGGGGGCTTGGTTGGCCGGGATCGATCGAACTGGAATGGCCTGCTTTGAGCGGTCTTGCGTTTTGGGGGGCGATCGGGCCGAGGTCGGTTTTTTCGACTCTCTGCCACGATTGCTCCTGAGGCACTCGCATTAAACTGGGGTAGCTCAACAAACTGCAACATCTTGCAATGATCTTGCAATCTTTCACCGATTGCCTTTGCTTTCATTGCGTTTGTTGCATCTGTTGCTGCATCTGTTGTGTCCCTTGCTTGCAGCACTGCACCTGTGTTTGGGCGAAGCAGTGGCATTGGTCGTGGTTTTTGCCCCTTCTTGATCGCCCTGCCCACCACACGAGTTCCCAGTTTTCAGCAAAGACCCACAATTCCCCCTGAGCTACGCCCCGTCAGCGAGTCCCTTTCCCAACACCCTATGGGCACTATTCACTTCGTTAACGAAAACAAGGACGTAATCGCCGCCACCGGTTCCAACCTGCGAATCAAGGCGATCGAGAACGGCATTGATATCTATAAGCTGTACGGCAAAATGATGAACTGCGGTGGCTATGGCCAATGTGCCACCTGCGTTGTCGAAATTGTGGAAGGGATAGAAAATTTGTCCGATCGGACGGATTTTGAAAATCGCACCCTTCGCAAGAAGCCCGACAATTACCGTTTGGCTTGCCAGGTGTTGGTGAATGGCCCCGTGAGCGTGCGTACTAAGCCCTAGTATTGATGCCAGTGCTTTTGTAATTTCTAGGCCGAACAGAACTCTAGAACTCGACAATTACCGAAGGTAACAGCGCTTTGTTGTGTTGTTCCTTCGGTTTTTGCGTTGGGAATGGTTGATTGTTCCAACGCAACGGCCCATCTGCCCTGAAACAGTGGCACTGGCAACGGATTCTGTTGTGCAATTGCAATTGAGTAGATTAATCAGGCATGTAGATTGTTTCGGGGGCTAATGATAGGGGGTTGAATTGTCATCCTCCTCGCCGTAAGCGGACAAGCATTCCCGAGTCTCCCGATTTGGGTTTTCTGCTTCATAGCACGCGCCTTCCGAGACTTGCTTTTCGGGTCTTACGGTCGCTCCACAGACTGACACCGCTAGCCCAGCGGCCAACTACATTCTAACAAGTCCTAAAGGGCGGGGTTTCAGACTCCGTTTTCAAACGATGAAGCGGCGGAATTTTCTGGGGTTGTTGGGCCTGGGTGCTGGTTCTGCGGTGGCCCTGGACTGGCAAAAAGTTTGGGCAAATCCGGGAACTGCAAGTGCATTGCGCCAGGCGATCACTGCGAAGTTTCAGCCCATTCCCTTTGCAATTCCTTTGGATTTTGAAGGAGCCTCGATCGCGGAGCAAATTGCCAGCCACCGCACGTTTACGGTGCAGGATAATTTGGTGCTGCCTGAGGGATTTACCTATGACCTGTTGGCGGTTTGGGGCGATCGCCTTGGAAACGGCCATGTGGGCTACAACAACGACTACCTGGGATTCGTGGCCACCGATCGCGATCGGGGAGATTTGGTGGTCAATTTTGAATATGTTTGCGCCAAGCCTTGGTTAGAGGCCTACGAAACGGTGATGGGGCGATCGCTCCCGATCGAGCCGGTGACCCGTGCCCTAGCCCAGGCCGGTGGTCAAGGCCTGGATTGGGGGCGACTGGCCCCCGCAGATCCCCTCCGCGAGGCCCTGCGGCAAATTGCCACCGCCGCTCTGGAAGACTTAGGGATCGGTGTCATCAGTATTCAGCGCGATCGCACCGGGCGCTGGCGGCGGCAACCGTCCCGCCGAGAACGGCGAGTGACAGGCCTTTCGGGACTAACTGACGGGCACTACCTGCAAGCCACGGGCCCCGCCACGGCCATTTTCCGAAAGGCCACCATGCGGGGCTACAACGACCAACTGGGCGATCGAATCATTGGCACCTTTGCCAACTGTGCGGGTGGCACTTCTCCTTGGGGAACGGTTTTCAGCGCCGAAGAAAACTTTCAAGACGTGGTGGTGGAGCCAGTTCACGCGGATGGCAGCTCCTTTGCCCCTGAAACACTCCGATTCAAGATGGACACCGACGACTTCATGGGCTGTGGCAGCCTGTTGGGTCTGGCGGGCAATAAATATGGCTGGATGGTGGAAATTGACCCCAAAAACCCTCAGGACTACGGAACCAAACACACCTGGCTGGGACGGTTTCGCCACGAAGCGGTAGCCCTGCGAGTTGTCCCCGATCGCCCCTTAGCAATCTATTCCGGGTGCGATCGACGGGGTGGCCACATCTACAAATTCGTGAGCCAGGGCCGGGTGCGCAACCCCCAAGACAAACGCAACTCCCAACTGCTTCAGGAAGGAATGCTTTACGCGGCCCAGTTTGATCCCGACGGGACAGGGCGTTGGATCCCCTTAGCTCCGGATACGCCAGTGGATCCGGTTTTGCCCAGCCATTGCGTCGGGGGAATGGTCACCTTGCCCCAGCGGCCGGCGGGTGGCATTACCTGGGTGCGAGATGATGCGGTGGCCCTGGCCTTCAAGGCGAAATTTGCCACCCTCGGAGACCTATATGAAGGCACACCCGCAGAACGCCAAGGCGCAATTTTAATTGATGCCCACTTTGCAGCCAATGCAGCCGGAGCCACTTGCACGGCTCGGCCGGAGGATACGGAATTGGCGGCCGATGGCTCGGTGCTAATTGCCTTCACCTCCGGTTCCACCAACAGCCTGGACGGTGGCCCCGATCGCCGCGTCTTTGTGGGGCCCCAAGGGGAAGGAGCCTATGAGTATGGTTGGGTTGCTCGCCTGGTGGAAACTGATCAGGATCCGGCGGCCCTCACCTTCCGCTGGCAGTTGATCGCCACAGGTGGGGAACCGGCGGCCGGAGGTTTGGGGTTTGCCAATCCCGATAATTTGGCCTTTGACCCGGGGGGCGATCTCTGGATGGTGACGGACATGAGCGGCGATAAACAAAATCGTCCGGTTCCTGCCAATCGCCGCGACTCCCAAGGCCAGCCCCTGAGCCAATCGAATCTCAGGGCTATCTATGGCAACAATTCCCTTTGGTGGTTGCCAACGCGCGGGCCAGCGGCCGGTTTGGCAATTCCCTTTGCCTATGGGCCCATGGAAACGGAACTAACGGGGCCTTGCTTTTTGCCCGATCGCGCCACCCTACTGATTTCGGTGCAACACCCTGGCGAATTTGGCGGTACTCGTCGCCAGGATGCCACTCAAGTGGTGGAACTGGCGGTGATGGCCACCGATGGTACGCCTTTTATGCAGCGGCGCACTGTTCCGATCGGCTCCAATTGGCCGGAGGGTCATCGCAACCGACCGCCCAGACCGGGAATTGTGGCCATTCGCCGCGAAGATTTACAGCCCTTTTGCTAGTTGCACCCAATTTTGGGGGGTAGCTCTCCGGTTCGCCTGGATCCAAAAGATGCCAAAAATTTGAGATGCCATCAAATTTGACTGGACTTGATCGAATTCGATCGAACTTGATCGAATCCTCCTGACCTTCCCGATTACCGATGAAATCAGGGGTTTCAGACCCTCCTTAACCGTAATTTTCGACAATCTTTTCCAAGACTCGGTTCCGCCTCTTGTCGGTTCGATCTATAATCGCCACAGGAAGTGTACTGACTCAGTAACACTTTCACTGGTATCGGTGTGAGGAAACGCGAATGAAACTGTTCTGGAATGCACTGCGCCTGAGCCCGGCTGCTGCTGGCCTCTCGCTGTTGCTCGCTCAAGGCGCTTTTGCCGGTGAAGCAACGACCCAAACCAATATTGACGCTAGCCCTTCGGCGATCGAGCTTGGCCTGCAAGACGATCTCGCCAGCATGGACCAAGTGACCTCCGTGTCGCAATTGTCCGACGTGCAACCCACTGACTGGGCTTTCCAAGCGCTGCAATCGCTGGTTGAGCGCTATGGTTGCATCGCCGGTTATCCGGACGGCACCTTCAAGGGCAACCGCCCCTTGAGCCGCTACGAGTTTGCCGCCGGTTTGAACGCTTGCCTCGATCGGATCAACGACCTGATCAAGGCTGCTACCGATCCCCTGGCCACCAAGGAAGATCTGCGCAAGCTGCAAAAGCTGCAAGAAGAATTCGCGGCTGAATTGGCTGCCCTGCGCGGTCGCGTGGATGCTCTCGAAGCCCGCACCTCCGAGCTGGAAGCCAACCAATTCTCCACCACCACCAAGCTGACCGGTGAAGTGGTGATGGCCGTGGCTGCTGGCCTGTCGGATATTGTTGGTGATGACGACAACGACGAAGCAGACAACGCCACCTTCTCGCACCGCGTGCGCTTGAACTTCAACACCAGCTTCACTGGTAAGGACTTGCTGCGCACCCGTCTGCAAGTGGGTAACGTGCCTCGTTACTACAGCAGCGAGACCAACATGGCTCGTTTGGCTTGGGAATCGAACACCAGCAACAACTTCATCCTGGATGAGTTGTACTACCGCTTCCCCCTGAACAGCGCCAACACCTGGCGCGCCTTCGTGGGTACGACCGGTCTGGACATCGACGATATCCACTACACCGCCAACCCCCTGTTGGAATCCTCGGCTGATGGCGCTCTGTCGCGCTTCGGTCGCTACAACCCCTTGTTCCGTCAGCCCCAAGGCGCTGGTATCGGTGTGAACTACAAGGGCGAACGTTTCCGCTTTGCCGCCAGCTACCTGGCCAGCGAAGCCAACGATCCCCAAACCGGTGCTGGTTTGTTCGACGGTAGCTACAGCGCTGCTGCGAGCTTGTACTACTCCCCCAGCAAGACTTGGGATATCGGTCTGCTGTATGCCTACGCTTACCACAGCACCGATGCTCGCACCCGTCCGAGCTTGACCGGTGGTACCGGCAGCTTCCTGGGCGACAACCCCTTCCGCGACCCCACCACCGCTCACAACGTGGGCGTGCAAACCACCGCGAAGCTGAGCAAGAACTTCGTGCTGAGCGGCTGGGCCGGCTGGACGTTTGCTAACGCTGAAGACAACGGCGATGGCAACGCTGACCTGTTCAACTGGGCTTTGACCTTCGCGTTCCCCGACCTGTTCAAGGAAGGCAGCGTGGGCGCTCTGATTGTGGGTCAACAGCCTAACCTGTACAACGCCGACAACACTGTTGGTGGCGAAGATGATGACAATTCCTGGCACATCGAAGCTCTGTACAAGTTTGCGGTTAACGACAACATCTCGATCACCCCTGGCGTGATTGTGGTGACCGATCCCAACAACAACAACGACAACGACACTGCTGTGTTGGGCGTGTTGCGGACTGTCTTCAAGTTCTAAGTTGCAACCCCACTGCCGCGTTGAAATGACGGTGTAGTGGCCAATTAAGCTGGGCGGCGATCTCCGATTGACTAGCCCAGCTTATTTAAGGGCAACTTTAGAAACAGTGCTTGGCTGAACCCGTTTGTGGGAGCCGGCACAATCCAAATGAAGCCATTTTCAAAAGAGTAAGTGTTACCCATGCACTTGCTCTTTTGTTTTGGTTGCTTTTCTGGGTGGGGGCGCTTGTGTGGCGCTTCCATTGACGATCGGGATTATGGGGGTGGGGGCGATCGGGATCCTGAAAACTTCAGGGCAGCGCGATCGTTCGGCGTGCCTTTGCCAGGTTTTCAACGGCTTGCGGAGTGCTTGAGGCATAATGGAAAAAGGTATCCTCTGGTTAGATGTTTGCTCTCGCATTGTGACCATTAGGGTGACCACGCGCCCAAAGCCAGCGTTTGGCCAGCGGAAATGTTCGTGCGATCGCCCCTGAGGCGGAACTCAGGTTCTGTCAAGGGTTCCACCGGTTCACGGGTGGAGCCAGGGACTTTGCAAATCTGCCATCAGCCAGATCTTGATTCACTACCAGCGCAGCACCCCTTTGCCATGAGCCAATGCCATGGGCAAATGCGGTAACGAGTGCGCGACTTCGAGGGGCAACCTGTATGTCGAAATTTGACTCCCATCTCAAGTGTTCGTTTTGTGGCAAGTCCCAAGAGCAAGTCCGCAAGCTTATTGCTGGGCCGGGAGTCTATATCTGCGATGAGTGCGTAGATCTGTGCAATGAGATTTTGGACGAAGAACTCTTCAACGGTGGCACGGCAACCCAAGCGCCGCCTCGTCCTGAACCGGCTGAGCGGACGCGCACCCGCACTCCCCGCACTACACCCCATCGGGTACTGAAGCCCCGGGAAATCAAGAAATACCTCGATGACCATGTTATTGGCCAAGACGAAGCCAAAAAAGTCTTGTCAGTGGCGGTTTATAACCACTACAAACGGTTAGCCTGCTTGCAGGAAGCCGAAAATGGTCAGGGATCCGCAACAAGCCCCAGTAATCCTAGTGCGCCCGCTTTGGATGATGGGGTGGAACTCCAAAAGTCCAATATTTTGCTGATGGGCCCCACGGGGTGTGGCAAGACGCTGCTGGCTCAGACCTTAGCCAAAATTTTGGATGTGCCCTTTGCAGTGGCTGATGCCACAACCCTGACGGAGGCGGGCTACGTTGGGGAAGATGTGGAAAATATTCTGCTGCGTCTGTTGCAGGTGGCGGATTTTGACGTGGAGGAAGCCCAGCGCGGCATCATCTACATTGACGAAATTGATAAGGTGGCCCGCAAGAGCGAAAACCCCTCCATTACGCGCGACGTATCTGGGGAGGGGGTGCAACAGGCCCTGCTGAAAATGTTGGAAGGAACAGTGGCGAATGTGCCGCCTCAGGGGGGCCGTAAGCATCCTTACCAGGACTGCATCCAAATCGACACCAGCAATATTTTGTTCATTTGCGGTGGGGCGTTTGTTGGGTTGGAGAAGGTGGTGGAGCAGCGCACGGGCAAGAAGTCGATGGGCTTTGTGCGAGCGGGCGAAACCCAATCTCGGGAGCAACGCACGGCGGATACCTTGCGCCACCTGGAACCGGAAGACCTGGTGAAGTTCGGGATGATTCCGGAGTTTATTGGGCGGGTGCCAGTGCTGGCGGTGGTGGAGCCGTTGGATGAGGAGGCGCTGATTGCGATCCTGACGCAGCCGCGTAATGCGCTGGTGAAGCAATATCAAAAGTTGCTGCGGATGGATAATGTGCAATTGACGTTTGAGCCAGATGCGGTGCGGGCGATCGCCCAAGAGGCCTATCGACGGCGAACGGGGGCGAGGGCCCTGCGCAGCATTGTGGAAGAGCTGATGCTGGATGTGATGTATGAAGTGCCGTCGCGGAAGGATTTGACCCGCTGTCTGATTACGCGGCATATGGTGGAGCATCGATCGACTGCGGAGTTGTTGTTGCACCCGTCGTCGCTGCCGAAGCCGGAGTCTGCCTAGCCTTTCGGAAATTGGACTAGCTCAGCTCATTGGGCTAATGGCTCGATCGAGCCTGATGTTTGGGGCTTTGCACCCGATCTCGAAGTTTGATCTTGTGATCCACTAACCGTTTTGCATTAACCTTCTTTGCTGCTCTGCAACCATGGCCTATGTGGAGGTGCGCGGAACAGCGCATTATTACGAGTGGATTCGACAGGGGGGCGCAACGACCCCAACCGGTCGGCCCATTATGGTGTTTTTGCATGGCTGGGGCGGCTCCGGGCGCTATTGGCGATCGACTGCGGCGGCCCTGAGAGATCGCTTCGATGCGCTGATTTATGACCTGCGGGGATTTGGTCGATCGCGCTTGCCCCAAGACCACCCCCCGGCCGATTCTCCTGACTACTGGTTGGAAGCCTATGGGGAAGATTTGATCGCGCTGCTCGATCGCCTGGGCATCACGGAGCCGGTGTATCTCAATGCCCACTCAATGGGGGCTTCGGTGGCCGTGCTGCTGATGCGGCAATCGCCCGATCGAATTCGGCAAGCCATCCTGACCTGTAGCGGCATTTTTGAATATGACGCGGCGGCCTTTGCGGCCTTTTACCGGTTTGGGGGCTATGTGGTGCAATTTCGCCCCCCTTGGCTGTCTCGCTTACCCCTAGCGCCACAACTGTTCATGGCGCGGTTTTTGCACCGCTCCATTCCGATCTCGGAGCAGCGTGCTTTCCTGGAGGACTTTACTCAGGCCGATCGTGCGGCGGCCCTGGGCACGATCTTCACCTCCGTTAGCCTGCGAGCCGTGGAAGAGATGCCCGCTGCTTTTGCGGCCTTGCCTGTGCCGACCCTGTTGGTGGCGGGACAGTTTGATCAAATTATTCCGCCGCGTTTGGGACAGCAGGCCGCTGCACTCAACCCTCGCATTACCTACCGCGAGCTGACAGCCACGGGGCATTTTCCAATGCTGGAGGATCCGGAAACTTACCTAGCCACAGTGCGCCAATTCCTGCATGGATGAAGCTGAGGTGGACAAGGGTGTTGTGGGGTGATTCCCCTCAGCCTGCTGGAAGATCGGGCTTTAGAATGTGCCTGAGGGGAGCGGTGGACTCAGGTATCGATCAAAACCAGACCGTTCGTCGATTCAGGCTCAGTTTCCCGATCGCCCAATTTTGCCCCCTTGCCTCCGGTGCTCTATCCGGCTTCTGGCCCATGCTTGACCATGCCAACAGTTCGCCTACCGAGTTGCCACCCAAGTTGCCCGCACCCGCACCAGCAGAGGGATCGACGACCTTTTGGGGATCTTTGGTCAACGGGGCGATCGCGGCGGGCAGTGCCATTACCCTGTTGTGGTTGGGCTTGAACCTGTCGGAGTTGTCGCCATCGGGGGCAAATTATTTGGGCCCAGCCTTGAAGCTGAGCGAAGGCGTGGCCATTCCGCCTCTAGCCATGCAAGGCGGAGACCCTTACCTGCGGGCCTTGATGCGGACAATTTCCGTGAGCGAGGCGAATGGTCGCGATCCTTACGCGATGCTTTACGGCGGCCGACGGGTTCGGAACCTGAGCCAGCATCCCCAGGAATGCGTGACGATTTTGCTGGGGCCCAATATGGGCAATTGCTCCACGGCGGCGGGTCGCTATCAAATGCTCGATCGCACCTGGTTTGAAAAGGCGAAGGCCTATCACCCCGATCGCCACAGTTGGGGCGTTTTGGGCCGCTACAGTTTCGAGCCGGTTTATCAAGACTGGGTAGTCTATCGCTGGCTGAATGATCGGGCTGCTTGGGGAATTGATTTGCGTCAGGCCTTGCGCCAGGGCCAGCTCGATCGAGTGTTGCGCCGTTTGTCCGGGACTTGGACTAGTTTGGGCTACGGCATTGAAACCAACCGCATGACCCGTTTGCTGCCCAGTGCCTATCGTCAAATTTTGCGGGAAGAGTTGAAACGAACTCAGGGGCCCGCCCAACGCCCAGCCCAGTCCAGCCCTGCACCAACGCCCTAGCCAGATATGGCGTTCGATCGCGCCTCGCCACTGGGCCAGGGTTGTTGGGGCAACTTAGGCGACGCGCTCTTCAGTCACCAGAGTTAGGCTAGCCCAGGCTCCTTGGGCATCGTAGCTGCGGATCAGCCGTTGGCGCAGATTGGGGTTGATTAGCCAACCGGCCTCCAAAAAGAGCGGCTGTCGATAATTGAGTTGCGTGGGAAAGGTGGCCGAAATCCCGTTGGGCAGCAGGAGCACCGTGCTGTTACCTGCGCGGAACTCCAGCCGATTCCCCACGATCGCCGCGTCAGAGCCGATCGCCTGATTCCCGAACTTGAGTGTTTGCACCAGCCGATCGCCCGATCGCCGAACTTCCAAGTGCGACATGCCTGTTTGGGCCGGCTGAAAATCGGGATAGACCGTCACCCACTGTCCTTGCCAAACCCCTGGCAGCGCGGTTAACAGCGCTTCAGGCGTGAGCGGCTCCCCCGGCGGCAAGGTTGGCATAGGATCCAGGGTTTCCCGAATCAGGGAAAGGGGCATTAACTGCGCCGCCTTGTCGTAGCGAATCACGACCCGCACCCGCAAGGGCCGAGCCACCAATCCCAACTCGGCCCCAAATTCGGAAAAGGGCCCTAATTGCATGGAACCTTGGGAAAATGCGCCGGTTTCGAGGGCTAAGAAGCCTCGCCCCAGGTTGCTGTAGGTGAGTTCTAAATCTTGAACGGGGGCAGCGGTTTCGATTTCAGGAAACTGTCCATCGGCCGTGGGGGCAAATTGGCGCACCCGCTGATAGATAGTTTTGCCGCCTTCGAGGGGGGTAATGCTGGTGATGCTGGGGCGATCGCTGAGGAGTTGTCCTTGGTCATCCACCGTAGCAAAGGAGCCGTACCACTCACCCACGTTCTCTAGCAAGCAGTCCCAGGTCGATCGCATGGCCCATAGCAGAGAGAGGACTCCATCGATGGTATCGTAGTACCCGCAACGTTTCGAGACATTCATGGACTCGCCACAGCCCTTGCGCCGCACCAAAATCGTCGCCACCATTGGCCCCGCCACTAACACGCCCGATGTGTTGCGATCGCTCATTGAAGCCGGTGCCACGACGCTTCGCCTCAACTTCTCCCATGGCAGCCATGCCGACCACCAGTCCAACATTAAGCTGATTCGGCAAATCTCCTTTGAGCTGAATCAGCCGGTGGCGATTCTGCAAGACCTTCAGGGCCCGAAAATTCGGCTCGGCAAATTTGCTGAAGGGTCGATCGTGTTGCAAAAGGGCGATCCCTTCGTGCTCACCAGCCGGGAAGTGGTGGGCACTCAGGACGCAAGCTCCGTCACTTACGATTTGCTGGCGGAAGAAGTTCCTGAAAATGCCACGATTTTGCTCGATGATGGGCGCGTGGAAATGGTCGTGGAACGGGTCGATCGAGCCAAGGGCGATCTCCACTGCCGCACCATTGTTGGCGGCCGCCTCTCGAACAACAAGGGCGTGAACTTCCCCGGGGTTTACCTGTCGATCAAAGCTTTGACCGACAAGGATAAGGAAGATTTGATGTTCGGCCTCGATCAAGGGGTCGATTGGGTGGCGTTGAGCTTTGTGCGCAATCCCCAAGATGTGCTGGAAATCCGCGAAATGATTGCCAGCCGGGGCAAAAACGTGCCCGTGATCGCCAAAATCGAAAAGCACGAGGCGATCGAGCAGATGGAGGCCATCCTCTCCCTTTGTAACGGGGTGATGGTGGCGCGGGGCGATCTGGGGGTTGAACTGCCCGCCGAGGACGTGCCCGTTCTGCAAAAGCGCTTGATTCGCACGGCTAATCGTCTGGGCATCCCGATCATTACGGCCACCCAGATGCTCGACAGCATGGTCAGCAACCCGCGGCCCACCCGCGCGGAAATTTCCGACGTGGCGAATGCCATTTTGGACGGTACTGATGCGGTGATGCTGTCCAACGAAACCGCTGTGGGTCAATATCCCGTGGAAGCTGTGGCCACCATGGCTCGGATTGCCGTGCGGATTGAACAGGAGAAATTCCAGTTCGATTTGGAAAGTGCTGGGCGATCGATCCCGAATGCGATTTCCAAGGCCGTCGGGGACATTGCGGCCCAGTTGGATGCAGCGGCGATCGTAACCCTCACCAAGTCCGGAGCCACCGCCCGCAATGTTTCCAAATTCCGCCCCAGTACGCCAATTTTGGCCGTCACGCCCCATGTCAACATTGCCCGCCAATTGCAATTGGTGTGGGGAGTGCGGCCGCTGATGGTGTTGGATTTGCCATCTCCCACCCAAACCCTGCAAGCGGCGATCGGGCTGGCCCAAGAACAGTACGTTCTGCGCGAAGGGGATTTGGTGGTGATGACCGCCGGTACGTTGCAAGGCATTTCCGGCTCCACAGACTTGATCAAAGTAGAAGTGGTGACCTCTGTGTTGGGCCGTGGCCGTGGCATTGGCCAAAGCTCCGTTAGCGGTCGTGCCCGGGTGGTGAAAAACCTGATGGATGCCAACTCCCTGGAAGCGGGCGAAATCCTTGTGGCTCCTGCTACCAGTGTTGATTGCATTGAAGCGATTCGCCGTGCCGGTGGCGTAATTACCGAAGATGGCAGCCTGACGGGGCACGCCGCCACGATCGCCCAACGGTTAGGCATTCCCGTAATTGTCGGTGTGGATGGGGCTACCGATGCCATTCGTGACGGGGCGATCGTGACCTTGGATGCACCGCGCGGAGCCATCTATTCGGGAGCGGTAGGAGCCATCAGCGAATAGTTCGCGAATCGTTTGCGAGCGACTCATTGAATTAATTAGTTAGTTCAACGAGAGGAGCGGGCTGGGGGTGACCCGGGCGATCGCCCTGTGGCGATCAAAAAACTGACCCCCGCCCTTTCCAAATCAGAGTTCAACCGGCAAAATACTGGCATCCCCCCGCCTGGTCAGCCCCGATCGCCAAAAGTTGGATCATCTCCACGGGCGAACCAAGTGGCGGGAAACGATCAACCCTGCTTTGGCGTGTAAAGCTGGCCAAAAATAAGCCAGTCACGAAAAAAGCAGACCGCGAATAGCAGATAGCCAGACGGTTAGATAGTCAGACAGTCAGACACGGATAAAAAACAGATGGGGTAAACGCTGGGCGAGAAGTCGTTTAACCAGTTGCAATGCTGGGTCAACCTCTCAGCCCCATTCAACTCAACCCAATTCAATTCAGCCCTTGTCCTTGGAGCCTGGTAATTCTTTACCAAAGGTTCATACGGAATGGGCGAAAGTTCATCCTAGCTTTACAGACAGCTAGGGGTTTTCGCATACCCTTAAAGTTATGAAAGTGCTGAAAACGCAATAAGGGCTAAAAACTCCATTGCATTCACGCGCTTGCGGACGAAACAAAAAAGTCACCCCTTTGGGGTCTCCGCAGCGTGCCATCTCTGTCTGACATCTCTGACAATCTCCACAGACCCTGCTCTAACTCTCTTTTCCTGCTCTAACTCTCTTTTTACGACAACGGTTCATTGGGTGAGTGTGATTGACACACCACCCCTTTTTTTGTCTCTGGATTTTTTTGTCTCTGGGTTTTTGGTGTAGCGTTGCTGATCTTGTGCTCTGGCTGGCTGAAAAATCGCCGGGGAATGGTGGATCAGCCTATTGAGCGTCGATCAACCTTGCTCAGAATCGAGAGCGTGAAATGGGCAACTAGCCTGTTCAGCCTAGGCTCCATCGCGATCGAGCAGACCTGAGGGCGGAGACCCGTATCGAGACCCCTAGAAGGTATTTGGCGCAACTCGCTAGAATCAAGGTTGTTTCAGGTCATTCACAAGCCATAGGACGCGCATGATCCCGACTGTTATCGAACAATCTGGCCGCGGCGAACGCGCTTTTGATATTTATTCCCGGTTGCTGCGGGAGCGCATTGTGTTTTTGGGAACGGCGATCGATGCGGATGTGGCCAACTCGATCGTGGCGCAGCTCCTGTTCCTTGACGCGGAAGATCCCGAACAGGATATCTACCTGTACATCAACTCCCCTGGGGGTTCGGTGACGGCTGGCATGGGCATCTATGACACGATGAATCACATCCGCCCGAGCGTTTGCACCATCTGCGTTGGGCTGGCGGCCAGCATGGGAGCGTTTTTGCTCAGTGCCGGTGAAAAGGGCAAACGGATGAGCTTGCCGAACTCCCGAATTATGATTCACCAACCCTTGGGCGGCGCACAGGGCCAAGCAACGGATATCGAAATCCAAGCTAAGGAAATTCTGTATCACAAGGCCAATCTCAACCGCTGCCTGGCGGATCACACGGGTCAACCCCTGAGCCGCATTGAAGAGGACACGGAACGTGATTTCTTCATGTCGGCTGGAGAAGCCCAGGACTATGGCCTGATTGACCAGGTGATTAATCGTCGGCCGTCGGCTTCGGAGCCGTTGGTGGCTGCGGTTTAGGATGCGGCGGCGCTGCGGCGTGGCTGAGACTGTGTAACCGGCGCTGCATGATTTGCACTGTGGGGCGATTGGCTTGCAGTGATGAAAAAGCTGAGGGCGCGGAATTTGGCATTGAATAGCCAACGATCGCGCGGGGGCAAGGGGCTTAAGCCCCTTGTCTGTTTTTGTGGGCCCCTGGTCTGCTTTTGGGGGATGAGGACAGGGCGAGCCGTTGCCTTGAAGATGGCTGGCTGGGTTTGATGTTTCTAGAGGCGCAGGGCGATGTGGTTGTCGATGCGTGCGATCGAGCCGTCGGGGCCGATCGCCCCAAATTGTTGGCAATAGTCCCGTACGATCGGGGGCAATTGCTGAAACTCAAAGAGCGTGTCCCCATTGGCCACATCGGCCCAGAAATTCCGTAACTGGGGAGCCAGCAAGAGCGCTTCGTCTTGCGACAGCCCCAAACCGCCATACATCAACATTTTCAACATAAACGGCGGACTCCGATCACCCATCCACTGCCGAGAAAGGGCGGGCAAATCTTCCCAACCGGGAACAGACTTCACGCGGCCCGATTCCACCTCCAACCAAGGATGACCCGAGCGATCGCGCCGCAAGGTGACCAAGCGGAATGGATGGGGGTAACTGACTAAGGAGCCGGTGGTGATGTCATAGAGGCCGTCAGCTTCCGCAATGTCCTGCACATGGAGATGGCCCGTAAAAACTAACTGGATCCCGGCCGATCGCAGCTTTTGGCGCAGTTCGATCGCGTTTTGGAGCATGTAGCGACTGCCCAGGGGGTGAGTCGCCTGTTCCGGCAAATGCTCCACCACATTGTGATGCACCATCACCAGGGTCAGATCCTGCGGGTTGAGCTGGGCAAGGGTGCGATCGAGCCAGGCCATTTGCTCCGCATCGATCGCCCCAACAATTTCCTTGCCATCTTCTGCAAGTTGATTGGAATTCAGACCAATCAGTTTCAGGCCGGGCAACAACTCTTGAATGTAATAGGGCTGCGGAGAATCCCCATAGCCAAAGTCCCGATACAGCGTCACAAACTCCGGCAGGGTCGTGATGCGCGGGTAACTCGATTGGGCAGGAAAATCATGGTTGCCCGGAACCACATAAACCGGATAGGGCAACTGTTTCAGCCGTTGCACCAGCCACTGATGATTTTCTGGCTCGCCATGTTGAGTCAGGTCACCGGGCAACAACAGGAAATCTAAATTCAGTCGCTCCAGTTGCTCCAGGATTTGCTCCAGGGCCGGAATCGCCACCTCCACCAAGTGAAATCGACTCGGATGATCCCAAACCGTGTGGGGCAAAGCGACATGTAAATCGCTGATGACGGCAAAGCGGCAAGGGCGATCGGGCCACGGGGCGATCGGGGAGGACATAGGAAGCGATGAACGGGGGCTGAAGAACTGGACAAGGACGATCCCCGCTCAAAAACGAGTATAGCCTTGCGTTTCCGCCCCCGGGCGCGATCGGGCCTAAAGCAAGCAATCTGTAGTGATTTTTAAATCGTTATTAACGCATGTGCCGATTAAACGATGAAATGTGGATTGATCCGAGGGCTGGACTGATGACCACCAAGGCTTTTAGCTCCGAATGAGGAAAATAAAATAATTTTCGTCAAGTATGTTGCAAGAAAAGTTTACATAGTGTTACACTGTGAAACACAGGGCAACAAACAGCCCCCACATCCTTCGGAGCAGTGCCATGTACACCACCGTTAACGAAACCGGCCAACTGAACAACTACGCCAAAGAGCCGAAGATGTACTACGCGCATTACCCCACCTTCTGGGAACAGCGCCGCTACGCACAACTGGGTGGGGCCGCTGTCTTATTCCTGGGGCTAACTTTGGCAGTTGCCTTTGCTGCATCCTCAGTGGTCTAAGGTGTTGTAATCTTCAGGCTTGGTGTTAGTAAAGTCAGCAGTTTTCTGCGCCCTTCGTGGTCATGATTGACTTCTGAGCCTGTTGATAACCCACAACAATAATTCATGGTGATTTCTTAAAGTGACAGTCTGCGATCGTCGTTCGCAGTAATGACTTGCCACTACAACTGTTAGTCATTGCGAGTCACAGTCGCTGGCAATGAGTCAATCGCCACAAATAATACGAAAGTCACCTCAATGGTTAACACTGAGGTGACTCTTGTTGTTTTTAAGACTCGAATGGAAATTGCCAGCCTGCTTGTGCCGTAACTCCTGCTCTTTCCTGAAGTGGAGGAGAGACAGAAATAATGTTGATCACTCAATTACTTCGTCAAGACTCATCCTCCTTCTGTTTTGAGGATGCCTGTGAAAGGGGCAACAAGGGGCTAGATGAGTGCAAAAGATCGCATGATTGACTAGAGACTGATCGGGTGATCGTTGGGGATTGATTGGACTGAATCCCAATCAATGGTCATCAATTACTACTGTGAACTGATGAGTCTGGATCGTAGAACTGGCTCAACGCTTTCTATGTAAATTCTATGCAAAATCTGAAGGGATCGTTGTGGCGCTATTGGGCAGCGGATTGGGAATCATGTCGCCTTCTTGCCACTGTTGAACTTGGGAAAAGAGGTTGCGAACGGTTTCCTGAAAGGCTTCTCGGGTCACTTCAATGCCCTGCATCACATCACCGGGGATGTCGAAAAACACGAGGCTATCGATCGTTTCCATTGCCATCAGTTGAAACAGGATATGCGTGACGGGAAACGGGGCGGCCATCAAGTTGGGATCTTTGGTGGGCATGGGGCCGCGGGCTGCGTCTTGCAAGGTGGGAAAGGCGTAGACCACATTTTTCTCGATTCCCTGTTCGCGGCGGTTCCCGAGGGTGACGCGCACCCAATCGCCATTCAGGGTTTGTAGGATGTAGTAGTCTTCGCGACTCAGTTGGTTGGCGAAGTAGATCAATGCTGGGGCGATCGCGGCAACGATTTCGGGAGTTTGACCGTCTTGGGGAGCATTGTCGATCAGAATTTGAATTTGGCTTTCAATATCCATAGGTTCAATGAAAAAGACGAAAAATGACGGTCAAGCTAGGCAGGGCGGGCAGCGGCTTTGGCAATCGCCCTAGTAACAGTCCTAGCAACGATCACTCGTGCCACAACCATCGTTGCGCTCGGCCGCAAGCATTGTACCTGCGGATTTTGTGGCAAGTTGTTGGGGGCTAATTGGGGTTACCGATCGCACAGGCAGCGTAATCGCTCGTGGTGGTCATCGCTGAGTCGATTATGCTTGTCATGGTAAACCGTTCCGTAGGACATCTCCGGAGTCTTGGGGTGGCATCAGTCGCAATGGTCGGTTGTAATGTTGGCATCAGACGAGAGTTGTAGGGGCGTGGAATCGACGATCGATTTATTGCAGCGGGAGTTGCGGTCAGGAACGACGGCTCCAGAGGCGGTTTGTACAGCGGTGGCCGATCGAATTGCGGCGGAAGTCGATCGCATCTGTACTGAAAGTCGTCGGATCCAGTCTTCCGGGGATGTGTTGGGTTGGGCCCACAGCCTGGCTCGTCACCGATTGCAACAGAATTTGCGCTATTACCAGTTGGGATCCCAACGCGGCCGAGCCGAGTTGCACAGTACCCTCAGCGCCATCATTTACCGATACATTTCCCCAGCCCGATCGCGCACGAGCTATCAAGCGCGGCTATTGGCAATCGAGGATTTCCTCCAGGGATTTTACGTGGAGGCGCTGGGGGCCTTTCGGCGCGAAAACCAGTTGCCCCCGGACTATACCCCTCGGGTACGGCTGGAGTTGGCGGAATATATGGCGTTTGTGGAGCGCTACGCCAAGCGCCGGATTCCGTTGCCCGGTGGGCGATCGCAGCAGTTAATTGTGTTGCGGGCCCAAACCTTTGCCCGTCAACAGCCCCCGGAAACTTCGATCGACATGGATCAGGCCGCCGAAAGCGCCAGTGATAGCGGTGAGGGCTACTCCTGGGATGATGCATCGGTGCAGCAAGTGCGCGATCGAATCAGCGCCAAGGAATCCACGGATGTGATGGATGGGGCCCTGCGCCAGGCGGTTGTGGATGAATTAATTGCTTATCTGCGCGATCGCAACCAAGAGGAATGCGTTAACTATTTGGTGCTGCGATTAAAAGACTTATCCGCCAGCGAAATTGAAAAGGTGTTGGGGCTGGATGCTCGTCAGCGCGATTACTTACAACAACGTTTCAAATATCACCTCATTCGCTTTGCCTTGCTCCACCGTTGGGAATTGGTTCACCAGTGGCTTGATGTGGATTTGGAGCGCGATTTAGGCTTAACCCCTCGTCAATGGGAAAGTTTGCTCAATCAACTGGGCCCGGAAATTACCAAATTGGTGGAGCTAAAACGCGCGGGATCAGACGATCGAACCGTAGCCCAAGCGATGGGAATCAGCGCTTCTCAAGTGCAAAAGCTATGGTTCAAGTTGCTGGAAACCGCTTGGGAAATTCGTAATCGCACAGAGTCCGGAACGAGGAGGGGGACAGATGAATAGCAACTTAGATAGCGTTCCCGGTGCGTTGCAAGCGCAGCTCTTGGGCCAGTTATTGGATGTGGCCAAGGAACTCGACCCCACAACCACCCCTGATCAGTCCCGATCGCCTGAGCCGATTGAACTTGGGGCAACCCAGCTTGAGCCGATCGAGATTGATCAGGCGATCGAACAGGCCCTCGCTGCCCATGCCTTCGATCCCGCTGACCTCCTAGAGGGTGACTTTTCTGCCCTTGCGGATCCGGCGATCAACCCCGCACCAGCGCGATCGCTATCTCCCAGCGATTTATCGGTTGCGAATCCTATGCTCGAACTTGATGCAATGCCCGTCGTTGACCAGCGCTATCACGCCCTGCTGAAACAGCGGTTGATTCTAGAAGCCTCCCAGCGCCCTCCCCTGTTTCCTTGGGAGTCGTCTGAAGCGGCGCTAGATTATCGCGACACTTACGAGGACGCGCCCTCGATCGCCCAAGTTCCCCAAAATCCCTGGCTACGGCAGTTCCAGCAGCTCAACCTGCCCACGAACCTGCCAGCGGACTTGGCCGAACGACTCTTAGCCGCTTGTCAAACCGTTGCCGCCCAGGCTCTCAAAGAAGGCGTAGCCCTCATGCAAGCCGTGGATGAGCTATTTCCCGACCAAGATCGCCTGCTGAATGCCCAAGCCTCCGTCGTGTTGCGCTGGGCAACGGCCGTGCGTACCGGTGCTGCCAATCGTTTTCCCATGGAATATGTGGAATATGATCGCGCCAACCCCCAGCAGCAAATGACCATTGCCCTGTTGGCCGCGCGGGAACTGCTGAACCGCCTGACCCTCGAACTCAGCGCCAAAACCCCCCAGGTCACCCAAGAATGGCTAGCTGACGGTGGTGCTTTGCGAATTGAGGCCCACTACATCCCCCAAGCCGATCGCCCTGCCTTGAACCTCACCCTCCGGCTTCCCGGCACGGGCACTGCTACTCTCAATGGCCCACAAGCCTCGGTGCAAGCGGCTGGGGAAGGCCTCCTGCGCCTGTCCATGCGGAACGTCAAACCGGGCGATCGCTACCGGCTGTCCGTGGCCCAAGTGGGCGAAACGGAGCTTCCTCCCTTGACCTTCACGATTTTGGTGCGCTAGCTGCCACGAGCAAATAGCCACGAACGAACAGCCACAAACGAGCGGCCCGGGCAACTGGCCGTGAGCGATTCGCCATGGACTGAGATCCCGTCAAATTGCGGGCATGACTCAAGAGCACGACTCGGGAGCATGAACCAGATTTAGCAACTTGCCTGTTGTAAAAGTAATCAAGTCAGGCGATACACTAAAGGACGGGCGATCGCACGATCCAGCGACCTATCCATCGCCCGCCCTGAGGTCATCCCTCCAAGGAAAATCCTCATCCGTTTTGCTAAATCCAGAACGCTCGCCATGACCCTACCCCTCACTGTTGAAAACGTCGAAACCACCCTTGATGAACTGCGCCCCTACTTGATGGCTGACGGCGGCAACGTTCAGCTTGTTGAAATTGACGGGCCCGTTGTCAAGCTGCGTCTCCAAGGTGCTTGTGGTTCTTGTCCCAGCTCGGCCATGACCCTGCGGATGGGCATTGAGCGTCGTCTGAAGGAAGTGATCCCCGAAATTGCCGAAATTGAACAAGTGGTTTAAGGCGTTTGCCTGAGCCTTCGGTTTGAGTCTCAAAACTGAAACCTTCGACTCTCAAAAGCAAGTCAACACAGCAACTAAATACACAACCAAATACAACTGATCGATCGCTGATAAAACAAGGGGCTTTTGCTCCTTGTTTTCTTGTTTGATTTTCCTGTTGTGGATTATTTTCTGTAAATTATCTTCTGCAAATTTTCTTGCTTAAGCTCTCTTCAAAATCCAAAAACTTAGCCATCTAAAAACTAAAATTAGATACAGCCTTTACTTAAAATAATTGGCACGTCATATCGCAAATGCCATGAATCAACGGTTTGGTGGGCACTGCCCACCCTACAGACTAAAATTAGATAGTAGAAGTTTTTCTGAAAATATTTTAGTAAAACAGTTTAAACATAAACAGGCAAGGAACATCAGCTCCTTGCCTGGTCAACAGTTGTGCCGTTTGGCAGTCTAAATTACTTCAGCGTGGTTTCAGATATCCATGGAGATTCATCGATCGATGTTCCGTTCAATCCATTGATTGATAAATTAAGTCAAATTAATCAATGCAATAAATTCAACCGGAGTTAACTAGACCTGATTAGGACTGCTTAGATCTTTGGGTGAGTCTCAATGAAGCTGAATCCGAATAGGTCTGGATGAATCGCAGTGGGAGAATTTATGTGCCTCAGCCGATCGGCAGTTGATTGTTTGATCTGGCGAGCGAAAGTTGAAAATTTGATGGGTGACAGCGCCCACGTCATCTCGCGCGATAGCTTAGGGTTTGGCAAGCCAATTAATGTGCGTCTGATGGGGCTGCTGGTCTTAATCGTTAGTCCATTCTTCGTGACTGAGCAGGTCTCCCACGCAGTCCCGGAGTAGATAGTCACACCGCTCTAGCTCAAACTCTACACAAGTCCATTCCCGAGGCGGAATAAATTGGCAGAGGACATAGAGGGGCTGATGACGATCCACGTTTCCCGTTTCCACGAGATGGCGGGCTTCGTCTCGGATCTCGTCGATCGAGTAACGCAGTTTCGTTTGCAGCATATAGAAGGCCCTCTTGGCGATCGATTCGGATGGTTCGGTATGGCTCGATTCAAATGCACCCTACTGTAACGCACCAAATTTATCTATGGCTGTTGCTTAGTAGCGGGCAATACTGAACTTTTACCTATTCTCATCCTTGCCCGAGGGCTTAGCACAGGTCTGGCCGTTAAAAATTCTTAAAGACTGCGACTGTCCTGCAATATTTGATCATCCCCCTTATCATGGCTCTTGGATCGTGACTGGGCGGGTCGATCGAGTCCGTCACGTCACTGGGCAGCCTCAGTCAAGCTCTGGAACCGTGGGCAATGGCAATGGTTGTGAATAGTTGCCAGATAGTTGCCAGATAGTGGCACGAAGAGTGGCGCGAGCAGCGGCCGGAGGCAAAAAGTACCCAATTTGGCCCATAAACCGCAAGCACCGGAAGATCCATGGGACTCATCTTCCAGTGCTTGTGGTGGGTGATGCTATGCGCTAGCTGAAAGGTTGGCTGTTCCCGATCGGGTAGCCCGGGGCTTGCGCTGCCTAGGAGGCGATTGCCCCTTTTGTTTGATAACAACCTAATTGCAACGGGCAGATGGCGCGCTAGGGTGAAGGCCTAGCTAGCGATCGTGCGAGGAGTGCCCTCAAGGGCTTGGTCTTCACTATCAAAAATTTCAAATACGGAATCCATCATGGTGACCTCGAAAACCAGCTTGGCTTCGGGGTGTACCTGACAGAGGCGAAAACTGCCTTTTTCCTTATCGGCATCCCGCATCCCGGCAACGAGCGAGGTGAGTCCAGAACTGTCAATGAAGTTGACCTTGCTGAGATTCACGACGATATGAGGACTCAGCTTAGAAATACATTCTTGCAGTTTGAGGCGAAATTGCCAGGCTGTCGTAATGTCCAGCCGTCCTTCAGGGGTGAGAACAATTACCGTCGTGCCATCTTTGGTCGTGTGGGTCTTCTGCTCCATGATGGATTGTTCGCTCTTGGGGGACTAGGAAGGGGGCTGGCCGACAGATCGTGTTGAGGACAGCGGCGGATCGGCAAGCACTTCATGACCATACCCAAACTCGGGGGCCAGTGGACGTGCAAAGAACGATCCCGGTCAGGACACGGAGATCGAAACAAAGCTGGGGGCTTGATGCTTCGATTTGATCGCACCGGCTACGAGCACCACGCAATCGGAAGCAGCGCTCGACAGGTAAGTCTCCTTCGGATTGTATCACGGCACCCCAGGAGACTTAAGTGGTCTCGGAGTGCCGTTTTCCCCAAGCTGCTAGGCGAGTCCAGGCACTTGAGGGGGTGCATTGAGCCAATCCTGTGGCTTCAGGAAGATCTCATAGAGACTCGCTTCCCGCGTGTTGGGGTCGGGCTGGTAGCCATATTCCCAACGCACGAGTGGCGGCAAGGACATCAAAATTGACTCTGTGCGACCGTTGGTTTGCAGCCCGAAGATCGTGCCGCGATCGTACACCAAGTTAAACTCAACGTACCGTCCCCGACGATAAAGCTGGAAATTTCGCTCCCGATCGCCATATTCCTGGGACTGACGACGCTCAACGATCGGCACGTAGGCCGGTAGGAACGCTCGGCCGCAATCTTGCACGAAGCCGAACAACTCCTCCCAATTGCGCTGAGCCGGCACGCCCACTTGCTTGCTGTGTTGGGCGGCGGGGCCCTGGGCATCGGGGCCGCGATAGAGTTCGTTGGTGCCGTCTTGGTAATCGAAGAAGATGCCGCCAACCCCACGGGTTTCATTGCGGTGCTTCAGGAAGAAATATTCATCGCACCAGAGCTTGAAGGTGTCGTAGTAGTGCGAATTGTGGCGATCGCACGCATCCTTCAGGGTTTGGTGAAAATGCACCACATCTTCCACAAAGGGGTAGTAGGGGGTGAGGTCAATGCCGCCTCCAAACCACCACACGGGGCCCGCTTCAAAGTAGCGGTAGTTGAGGTGAACCGTGGGGATGTAGGGACTTTTGGGGTGCAGCACCATGGAAGTACCGGTGGCGTAAAAGCCATGGCCGGCTGCTTCCGGGCGCTGGGTCAGAATCGAAGGGGGCAATTGGGTTCCCCACACTTCCGAGAAGTTGACTCCGCCTTGCTCAAATACGCCGCCGTTGGTGATGACGCGCGATCGCCCGCCGCCCCCTTCGGGCCGCTCCCAGGCATCTTCACGGAACTGACCCGCCCCATCGGCGGCCGTCAGTCCCTGGCAAATTTCATCTTGAATTTGGCGCATCCATTGGCCAACCCGTTCACGGGAGTCGGCTGGCGGTGCGCCCGCAACCATGGGTTGGGCCTGGCCGTTGGCCTCGGGATGGGTGATCGATGACTTGGCGGGGGTTGCGAATGCGGTCATAGCTAATGTCTAACGCAGTTTGTTAGGAAGCTTTAGGAAAAGGAAACGCCCGCGATCGACCTAAATTTAGGAACTCCCTCAGCCTGGGACGGGGGACGGCGATCGATCTTGGTAGAAAACAGGTTCTGGCGGTTGGGTCAGTTTCCTCACCCAAACGACAACCAGTGCCACGGTTGCTATTGACCCTCTAGCGTACCGGAGGCCCCTAAAAGTCCGGCCAAGCAGTCGTAGAACTTAACAATTTTGTTGTAATCCTGCTGCTGAATCGGAATTAATCGTTGGTATGAGCGCTTGATCGCTCCCGATCGCCTAAGCCGCCGTCTGTCAACTTCCCTTAACAAGACTGGGATCAAGGTGGGGATCAGCTTGAAATTGATGAGCGCCCAGAGCCATGAGAGCGACTCAAACAGATACTCAAATCAATACCCATCAATACCCATCAATACCCAAACAGAACTCAAACAATACCCAAACAGAACTCAAGCAGATGGAGAAGCAACTTCTAGAATCCAACCCAGACCCCTGAGCACCGAGCCTCCCCTGATTTCCCCAACTCTCGATCTTGCAAGCCCTGAGAACAATCAGGACATTCAGAACATAAGCAGCCTTCTGCTCGATCGGTAGCAGCCCACCGGCAAACGGTAAGATTTCAAAACATACAAACTCTGAGTACAAATCCTTAGAATCACCCAAAAGTTCCTGAATCCCCCCGACTCGCTGCCATGGCCGAACCATCGGCCCCCGTAGTCCGAGCCTTGGAAACTTCAGTGAATTCGGGATCTCTGAGGGATCTGTTCGGGATCTCTTTTAGCCTCAGCTTCCGATTAAGACTCAGCTTTCGACTCAGCTACGCCAACGAATTCCCACTCACCCATGACTGCTACCGCCCTCAGTCCCGAAGCCGTGCTTGAGATTTTGCGCCCCGTGGAAGATCCGGAACTGCGCAAAAGCCTCGTTGAGTTGAACATGATCCGCAACGTCAGCATCGATGGCGGCGCTGTGCGGTTCACCCTGGTGCTGACAACCCCCGCTTGCCCCTTGCGGGAATTTATTGTGGATGACTGCAAGCGGGCGGTGAAAACCCTGCCCGGCGTGGAGTCGGTGGATGTGGAAGTGACGGCTGAAACGCCGCAACAAAAATCCTTGCCCGATCGCGCGGGGATTTCCGGCGTGAAAAATATCCTGGCCGTGTCCAGCGGCAAGGGTGGCGTGGGCAAAAGCACCGTAGCCGTGAATATTGCCGTTTCCCTGGCCCAGTCGGGGGCCAAAGTGGGGCTAATTGATGCTGATATTTATGGGCCCAACGTGCCAACCATGCTGGGTTTAACCCAGGCGGAGGTGATGGTGCGGCCAGGGCAGGGGCAAGGACAAGACATCTTGGAACCGGCGGAAAACCACGGCGTGAAGATGGTGTCCATGGGCTTCTTGATTGACCCCGATCAACCGGTAATTTGGCGGGGGCCGATGCTGAACGGCATCATTCGCCAATTCCTGTACCAAGTGGACTGGGGCGAGTTGGACTACTTAATTGTGGATATGCCGCCTGGAACGGGGGATGCCCAGTTGACCATGGCCCAAGCTGTGCCCATGGCGGGGGCGGTGATTGTGACCACGCCCCAAACGGTGTCGCTGATTGATGCGCGGCGCGGGCTGAAGATGTTTCAGCAGCTCAGTGTGCCGGTGTTGGGGATCGTGGAAAATATGAGCTACTTCATTCCGCCGGATCTGCCCGATCGCCAATACGACCTATTTGGTTCGGGTGGAGGCAAAAAGACAGCGGAAGAATTAGCAGTGCCGCTGCTGGGCTGTGTGCCCTTGGAAATGCCTGTGCGGGAAGGGGGCGATCGGGGTGTGCCCATTGTGGTGTCGGCTCCGGATTCGGCCTCAGCCCAGGCCCTGAAGGCGATCGCCCAGGCCGTGGCGGCACGGGTTTCGGTAATGGCCCTGAGCTAGTTTGCCTGAACTAGTTTGGGCGTTACCGGCGACTGGCGGTGAACCATCGGGCCATCGCTCCGCTACTGTTTGATCCAATCCTCGCCCTTTGCTTGCACTCAATGGCTTCTTCCATGTTGCGCTCCAGTCGCTGGAATCTCAAATCGCTGATTCAACCCTGGGCTGATATTGACTGGGTGTTGCTGCTGGCGGTCACGGTGATGACCGTCATTGGTGGCATCAGCATCCGCAGCGTCGAACTCAGCTCCGGGGGCACGAACTGGATTCAACACCTGGTGATGGGCGCCATTGGTTTAATCATTGCCCTCTGGCTGGCCCGATCGCGCTATGAGGAAGTGGAGCGTTGGCGCTGGTGGATCTATGGCGGCATTAACCTGCTGTTGATTGCGGTGATGCTGTTTGGGACAACGGCCTTGGGGGCAGAACGTTGGCTGACGATCGGGAACTTTAATATTCAGCCTTCGGAGTTTGCCAAGGTGGGGCTAATCATCACCCTGGCCAGCGCCATCAACCAAGAAAGCATTTCCACCCTGCCGCGCTTGTTTCAGGTGCTAGCGGTGACGGCCGTGCCCGCCGCCCTGGTGTTCTTGCAGCCCAGCTTGGGATCAACGTTGGTGCTGGGGTCGATTTGCATGAGCATGTTGTATTGGGGCAATGCCAATCCCGGTTGGCTGGCGCTGCTGGTGTCGCCGGTCATTTCCGCCGTGTTGTTTAACGTTTACTTGCCCGCTTGGTTGGCTTGGGTGGCCCTGATGGGTTTTGCGGCTTGGAAAAGTCTGCCCTGGCGCATCTATGGCAGCTTGGGAGCGATCGTGGTGAACCTGACTTCCGGGGGGTTGGGCAAAATCTTTTGGGACTTTTTGAAGCCATACCAAAAGGCCCGGATCACCATGTTTCTCAACCCAGATCAGGATCCGATGGGTGGGGGCTATCACTTGATCCAGTCGCGGATCGCGATCGGGGCGGGGGAGCTTTGGGGCCAGGGGTTGTTCAAAGGAACCCAAACCCAGTTGAACTTCATTCCCGAGCAGGACACAGACTTTATCTTTGCGGCGGTGGGCGAAGAGCTGGGTTTTATTGGCTCGATCGTGGTGCTGGCCCTGTTTTGGATTATTTGCTTGCGGTTGGTGTCGATCGCCCAATCCGCGAAAGATAACTTTGGCTCGGCGATCGCGATTGGCGTGTTGGGAATGTTGATTTTCCAAATTACGGTCAACATTGGGATGACGATCGGCCTGGCTCCCATCACGGGGATTCCCTTGCCCTGGTTGAGTTATGGGCGATCGGCAATGCTCACCAATTTTGTGGCGATCGGGCTGGTGCTGTCGGTGGCCAACCATCGCCAGCGGTTGCGATTCTAGCGGCTGCGATTCTGAACTCGGATTTCGCCACCGAAATTTTGACGACTTGGCGTGGCGGAAAATTGGGTGGTGAACGTCGAATCGCGATCAATCATTGGATTTGAGATCGCCGATCGGGGCAGTCGCGAAATTCAAGTCTCGCAAGTGTTGCCCGGTTTAGAATTATCGATTGTGATGGAGGTGCTGCAACGGCTTGATCGCGCAGACGATGAAAAAATCACCCGCTCGATAATCGAACAATTCCAAGCAAAATCTTGCCTAAATCCCTTAAAGCAATGAATCACTTACTCTGGTCTTGAGCGTTGATTATGTCAACTCCTTGATCACCTTGATCACCCAAAACTCAACCAATCAAGATGCCGTGCTGCTGAAATCGCTGGCTGGGAAATCACGCCATCCTTCACCTGGGGCAAATCGCAATTGCCGGTTTCAGATATAGTAAAAAAGACCGTCAACACTCTATAAAACGATAAATTCTTACCGAAATGAATTGTTTAGAAAAATCAATGCAAAAACTTCTTAACTTTGCTCCTGGCATTGAGTTCTATATCAAAGTGGCAATTGCCTGTACGCTCATTCAACAAGTATTCTTCTACTTTCTGGGAAATTCTCAGATTTCATTTATTAATCAAGTTTTTCTCTATTGGGCAGTTGGCTCTATTTCATTTTATGGCGTTGGTTTGCTGATTGAAAAAAATATTAAAAGCAATGATTCTCTGGCGAAAAAACTAACCGCAAGAGTGGTCAAAGTCAAAAAACAGACATTTCCTGCTTTTACAGTCAAGGGAATTGTTTTGGGTGAACTTAGGTCTTTGGCAGCAGCATTTGTAATTCTATACTTGGCTCCGGAGGTTCACAGAGGAAATAGCTTACTCCTTAATATCGCATGGTTTTTGGCAAGAATTATTGTTGCAGATCTTTGCTTTTATATTGCACACTGGCTGCTTCATAGACAAGCTTTTGTAAAAATTCACCTTAAACATCATGAATTTCGTGACTCTTCCAGCTTCGTGGCTGGATATAAGAGTTTTCCTGAATACCTGATTACGACCCTTACGGATCTTTTGCCTATTTTTATATTTGGGTATGATATTACTCAAGTCTGTGCATGGGTCATCGTCGGCAATATCTACAATTTAGAAGGACATAGCTCATTATCAATTTTCTTTATTTCATCAGATTTCCATGATCTCCACCACACCTGTTTTAATGGGAATTACGGTATTCAAGATTTTTGGGATCGTGTATTCAATACATTAAGACCGACAAAAAAACAGCTACGGCCCATTTTTCCAGCAAATTATCTGGCATCTAGCGATCACCACTAAATTCTGAGACCAGAAGGATTTAGGGCTACAGAGGGGGAATTCCATGGCGGGAAGTTTAGTCTATGAGCCTATCAGTTCCCCATTCGGTTGACGCATGACCGACGCTTTGTCCTTGTTCTCAATGGTTTTGATTTGGTGGTTTTGATCGGTGGTTTTGATTCGGCAGTTTTGATCGGCAGTTTTGATCAGTAGCTTTTAACGGCATCAGGTATTAGGACTCAGCAGTGTTTACAGGATTGGTGCAAGGACTGGGAACCCTGGAACGACTGGGGAACGATCGGGTGGTGATTACCTGCGAACCCGAGGCGATCGGGGCGATTGTCCCCGGTTTGGAACTGGGTGATAGCGTGGCGGTGAATGGGGTGTGCTTGACGGTGGAAACCCTGTTGCCCGATGGGTTTGTGGCGGCTGTGTCCCCGGAAACCATCGATCGCACCACCCTGGGGCAAGTGCAGCGCGTGAACTTGGAACCTTCGTTGCGGGTGGGCAGCAAAATTGGCGGCCACTTCGTGACGGGGCATGTGGACGGGCCCGGCTGGTTTGAATCGGCGATCGCCACGGCCACCTCCTGGGAACTGAGTTTTCAGGCGAGCGATCGGGTCGCACGCTACATCGTTCAAAAGGGCAGCATCGCGATCGATGGCATCAGCCTGACGATCGCCGATTGTTCGGACGATGGCCGCTGGTTCAAGGTGGCCGCCATTCCCCACACCTACGCCCACACCACCTTGCAGGACTTGCAGCCCGGGGCCGCCGTCAACCTGGAAGGGGACGTGTTGGGGAAATATGTTGAAAAACTCCTGCGATCGGGAGCGGGCCCCCTGAACGGCGGCGCGGGGGAGAGCTATGCCATCACCCCCGACTTTTTAGCGGAGCATGGCTATCTTTAGAAGCCCGATCGCTTGTGGCCTGAACCAGCCCCATGCAGGGGCCCATAGAGGCACTGCTGAGGAATACCGGGGCGATCGGGCAAGGGCCGCGAAACCCAGTACCATAGATCCCGAAGCTCCCGAAAGCTCCCGAAGCTTAAGCAGCAAGATCAAGCCAATCCCTGAGCAGCGCTCAACGATTGGTAATCATGATTTGCAATCTCGAAGCCTGGGCAAACCGATCAATCCGTTCGTGGTTTTGGGGTTTGCGCCGTAGTCCCTAATGCGCCATTTCCGGCCAATTTTCCTTTAACAACCATTTCTTGAAAACGCTGGTTCTTCCTAGGTTGGCATGAGCGATTCCCCTGCGTCCGCCGTCATTGATCCGTCTACCGCCCTCGACTCCCTGGCCACCGCGCTCAACAGCGGCAACCTGAAAAAGCAATTGGCTGCCCTTCCGGCGTTAGCGGCCCTGGATGATGGCGTGGCCTTGCTGATCGACTTTGCCAAGGATCGATCGCCCCAGCCCTTGGCCATTGACACGATCGATCCGCTGCTGGGTCGCATCGGCCAACTGTTGAACCGGGCCGACTTGCCCCAGGCTCGCAACTTCCTTGAAGGCTACTATCCCGATGGGGTGGTGGAGTTGCCCGGGGAATGCACCGTGGACTACCAACCCATTCAAACGGCGTTGCTTGAGGAAGATTTTGATCAGGCCGATCGAATCACCATCCAAAAACTGTGCGAGCTGGCGGGCCCCGAAGCCGTCAAACGCAAATGGCTGTATTTCACCGAGGTCGATCGCTTCCCCGCCCTTGATCTGCAAGTGATTGATGGCCTGTGGCGCACCTATTCCGAAGGGAAATTTGGCTTTTCGATTCAGCGCGAAATTTGGTTGGGTGTGGGGCAAGATTGGGAAAAATTCTGGCCCAAAATTAACTGGAAACAGGGTAACCACTGGACGCGCTGGCCCGGTGAATTTACCTGGAGTTTGGCAGCGCCCCGAGGCCATTTGCCCACCACCAATCAACTGCGGGGCGTGCGGGTGATGAATGCCCTGATGCGCCATCCGGCTTGGTCTTAGGCGTGAGCCAAGGGTTACGCTAGGGGTTGCGCTGGTAGTGATGCTGGTAGTCACGTAAAGGGTTGCGTGAATCGTTGAGCCAATTTGGGAAAACCGCCAGCGGCGCGATCGCTAGCCATTGGGCCCCGATCGACCTAGGCTAAATGTGCTGTTTTCCACACAGGCATCGCCGCCACCTCCTCGCATGACCCATTGGGACACGATCGGGCAAACCCTCACCCTCTCTGGAGTCGCCTTAACCCAGTGGCGACAAACAAGCTGGCTGGGTCGTTGGATTGGGGCCCTCAGCGCTTGGCGACAAAGTAGCTGGCTGCTGCATTGGGGCGAAACCCTGCTGGCCCTGTTGGCGGCCACGGTTTTTGGCTTGGCTCCCTTTGCCGAAACGGATTTGCTGGGGCTGTTGCTGTTGGCGGCCGGTGCTTTTTGGGTGTTGCTAACGGTGACCGATCGCCCCGTTGCCGCTGCGGAAGCTGGTGATCAGCCTGGATTGTTCACCCCCATTCACCTGTTGGTGTTGCTTTATGGGGCGATCGCCACCGTGGCCGTGGCCTTTTCGCCCGTCCAGGCTGCCGCCTTCGTGGGCTGGACTAAGTTGATTTTGTACCTGGTCTTTTTCTGTGTTCTGGCACGGGTCACCCGGCTGGAACGGGGCCGCGCCATCATCATCACCGTCTACCTGCTGGCTGCCTTAGCCACCAGTGTCTATGGTCTGCGGCAATGGATCTTTGGAGCCGATGCCCTGGCCACCTGGGTTGATCCAGAATCACCCCTCAGCAAAACAACCCGGGTCTACAGCTATTTGGGCAATCCCAATCTGCTAGCCGGTTACCTAGAAGCCTCGGTTCCCCTGAGTGTGGCAGCGATCTTGGCCTGGAAAGGCTGGATCCAAAAAATCTTAGGCGTGGTGCTGCTGGGGTTGAATGGAACCTGCTTGGTGCTCACCTTCAGCCGAGGTGGTTGGATTGGGCTGGTGGTGGAGTTGGCGGTGCTGGGAATTTTGCTGCTCTATTGGTGGTCTGTGCGGTTCACTCCCTTTTGGCGACGGTGGGCGATGCCGGCCCTGCTGGGCGGTGGCACAACCCTGATGGTGTTGGCGGTGGCGGCTTTGGAACCTCTGCGCGATCGGGTCTTCAGCATCTTTGCGGGCCGGGGCGACAGCAGCAACAACTTCCGCATTAACGTTTGGCAAGCGGTTTTGCAGATGATCCAAGACCGCCCTTGGTTAGGCATTGGCCCCGGTAATGTGGCCTTCAACCGCGTCTATCCGCGTTACCAAAAGCCGAAGTTCAGTGCCCTCAGTGCCTATTCCGTGGTTTTGGAAGTGTTGGTGGAAACGGGTGTGATTGGTTTCACCTGCTTTGTTTGGCTGTTGGGCATGACGGCGTATCAAGGGGGAAGGGCCCTCAATCGACTGCGACAACTGCAAGCCAGCCAGGGCTACTGGTTGTTGGCGGCCTTGGCCACCATGGCCGGTATGTTGGCCCATGGTTTGGTGGATACGGTTTGGTATCGCCCCCAGGTCAGCACGCTTTTCTGGTTAATGTTGGCCCTGGTGGCGGGGTTCTATCAACCACCGACCATCGCTTCAGCGGCAACCCCCAATCGCCCAAACTTGGCCAGCGAAGAGAGTTAAGCCGCCCGTTGATGATTCAACAGCCCAATTCACTGCCTTAACCGAGTTCACCGAATCGAATCAACCCAGCGAAACCATCAGGCGATTAGTCAAGCGCTGGAGAATTTTGCAGCCAGCGGGGGCAGATTGCTGGTTTGGGAAACCCGATCGAGCCGATCGGAGTCGAATCCCGCAGTGGCCTGTTGATGAATTCGGTTAACGGATAGTTATGACCCTTGAATCGCTCGATCGCCGTTCGCGCATTGCCGTTGCTTCCAATGAGGCGAACGATGTGCGGTTTTTGTCCTCCACAGGTCAGGGATTTGATGGGGTTGTGGGCTATGGCACGGGTGGCCAAGTGGACTGCACCGGTTCGCTGCTGTTGTCGGGCCAGCATGTGGTGACGGCGGCTCACTGTGTGGCCGATCGCCTGGTGAGCGACAACAGCTATCAGGTGTATTTCGATGTGCCCGAGGGGCGACAGTCAGTGCGGGTGCAGCAAATTTTTGTCCACCCCAACTGGGACAGCTCTGATCCAGATTCCAACAATGATGTGGCGATTCTGTGGCTTACTTCTTCGGCTCCCGATGGGGCCGATCGCTACGATATTTACCGCAACGGCGATGAAGTGGGGCAGGTGGCGACCCTGGTGGGCTATGGTCAGCCGGGCACGGGTAGTGTTGGGGAACTAGTGGGTGATTTTCCCGCCATTCGTCGGTTAGGAACCAACCGCATTGATGGGCTAGGGGATGTTTTAAACCGCCAGTCAAATGTGGCCGTGTTGCCTGGAACCCAATTGATCTATGACTTTGACAATGGAACCGATCGCAATGATGGCCTAGGGCGTGATTTTGGCCTGCGCGATCGGGGCACTGGCAGCACTGAAGTGGGATCCAGCAGTGGCGACTCCGGGGGGCCTTTGTTTCTTGGCAACCGCGTGGCCGGGGTGGTGTCTTATGGCGCTGTGCCCCGGGCCACGGGAGCCGACGTGACCGGCGCAAACGACACCAGCTACGGCGAAATTTTTGCGGCGACCCGGCTTTCAGCCTTTGCCAGTTGGATTGACAGCACGATCGCGCGGACTCTTTCCAGCAGCGATCTGTTGATCGGCACCAATCGCCCCGATACCCTGTCCGGAAA
Organism: Limnothrix sp. FACHB-406; assembly: GCF_014698235.1. Taxonomy (NCBI): domain Bacteria; kingdom Bacillati; phylum Cyanobacteriota; class Cyanophyceae; order Pseudanabaenales; family Pseudanabaenaceae; genus Limnothrix; species Limnothrix sp. FACHB-406. Next base: position 93,290 of record NZ_JACJSP010000017.1, read on the forward strand.
CCAAGGCAACGACACCCTTTCCGGTCGTGGTGGGAATGATTTTCTCTCCGGTGGTCGCGATGACGATCGCCTCGAAGGCGGTGATGGGGATGATGATCTGTATGGCAACCTGGGCAATGACCTGTTGTTTGGGGAAGCGGGCAACGACAGCCTCTTCGGTGGTCAAGGCGATGACACGCTGATCGGCGGCGATGGGAATGATTGGCTGAGTGGCGATCGAGGAGTGGATTTGCTGACGGGTGGAGCTGGGGTCGATCGATTCATTCTCAATCCCACCACCGCCGACAGTAACCCTGCCCTGGCCGACATCATCACCGACTTCAGCGCGGAAGATGTGATTGGCCTCGCGGGAGGCTTAACGGCCAGTGCGATCGCCTTGGAATTGGGCAATCTGCGCAACACGCCAGGGACATTTATTCGTGGTGCAGGTGTTGTGTTGGGATTTGTCAACAACACCGATCCCAGTCAGTTAGCCGGCCGTTTTGAGGCGATCGGGTAACGTCGCTTGCTAGAACGGAGGGCAGTGCCCGCTTGCTTGGCCGTTCTTGAGGAATTACCCCATGTCGTTTCCATCTCAGGACTACCAAATTGCTGTCATGGCTCGCGAGGAACTATCGATCGCGATCGATTGGGCGAGGGTAGAGGGTTGGAATCCTGGGCTACAGGACGCGGACTGTTTCTATGCAGCAGATCCCCAGGGATTTTTGGTGGGCAAGCTGGATCGCCAACCAATTGCCACCATTTCCGCTGTCAAATACGGCCATTCCTTTGGCTTCATTGGGTTTTATATCGTCCACCCAGACGCTCGGCATCAAGGCTATGGCATCCAAATTTGGCAGCGTGCCATCGAGATCCTTGAAGGCCGAACAATCGGCTTAGATGGCGTGGTTGCCCAACAAGAGAATTATCAAAAATCAGGATTTACCTTTGCCCATCGCAATATTCGCTTTGCGGGCATCAGCGATCGCGCTGACCAACTCCACCCCGACCTTGTGCCGCTATCCGCCATCCCCTTTGAGCAACTGAAACAGTGCGATCGTCGCTTTTTTCCTGAGCAACGCGAGCAATTTTTACGGGCTTGGATTGATCAGCCTGACGCTCAGTCCATGGGAATTTTGCAGGGCGATCGGCTCTGTGCCTATGGCGTGATTCGTGCGTGCCACACCGGCTACAAAATCGGCCCACTCAATGCTGAAACCCCTGATCTGGCTGATGCACTTATCCAAGCCTTGATGGCCACCCTTCCATTAGGATCAACCTTCTATTTAGATGTCCCTGAACCTAATCCGCAGGCGATCGAACTGGCCCAGAAATACAAAATGAAACCAGCTTTTGAAACTGCCCGAATGTACCGAGGGTGCTCGCCGGAGCTGCCTTTGGGTCAGATATTTGGCATTACCAGTTTTGAGCTGGGATAACCCTGGGTATCATCATGGAGCATCAAAGCATAGCTGCCTGACTGACCAGATCTAGGACGGTCACCAATTTTGACGGAGATCGCCGCACCAAAACTATTGCGTCCCTTAAGATTATAAAATAGTAAAATACGCGAAAAACTATTTTGCTATAGAAGTCTCTGTATCTTATTAGACCAAAATGTATGACTAATATACTGAAATTTTAAAAATAGTTGAAAAAATCTCAAAGTGCTTCCTTGTCTATTTCTGCGTCTTTTTCTGGGTCTACTCTAATGCTGGTAAATTGTCAACTATCGGGTTATCAATTCATTGAAGAAATTTACCAAGGTTCTCGAACTGCTGTTTATCGCGGAATGCAGTTACCGTCACAACAGCCTGTTGTGATTAAAATTCTGCGATCAACTTATCCCAGTTTTGAGGAATTATTGCAGTTCCGAAATCAGTACACGATTTCCCAAGCCTTGGACATGCCAGGACTCGTCCGCTCCTACGCTTTGGCCGCCTATGAAAATAGTTATGCATTAATCATGGAAGATTTCGGAGGAATTTCTCTTCGTGAATATGCTCAAAATCAGCCATTATCTTTGCATGAAGTTTTGTCTATCGCTCTGCAATTGTCCGTAATTTTGGATTACTTGCATCAACGAAAAGTCATTCACAAAGATATTAAGCCGGCCAATATTTTGATTCATCCCTCCTCGGGAACAATTAAATTAACTGACTTTAGAGCTGATTTATAAAGACAATATTAATCAGCCATCCCCGCTAATCGTTTCACCATCAAATGCATTAAGCAGCCGTAGATCATCCCTTCGCTCGTCTCCGA